>JBCCKZ010000074.1:0-13625 GCA_039027135.1 Planctomycetota bacterium | reverse complement strand
GGCGTCGATGTCTTCCTCGAGAAAAGCTTCGTAGATCTGGTTGATGAGCCTTTCCTGCGCTACCGCCACGATCGCATAGTGGGTGTCCTCGCCGATGCCCATTTGAGCTGTGCCGATTGCCTTTCGCCCCGGCCCTAGCTGCAGATAACGTTGCACTTGTTGGTCCACCTCTTCAAGGTGGAGATCGATCTGTTCGGGTGAACCGACGAATATTCGAGTGACGCAGTAATCACCATCCAGAGAAACGGCGATCTGTTGGTCCCGCATGTTGTGCCGCGCGGCAAGTCCCGCAATGGCGGTTCGCAACGAGCCGCTCTCATCATCACTCAACCAGTTGTCCGATGACGGGGCTTCAATTTGATCGAACGAGACGTCGAAGCAACCTTCTGCATCAGGATCGGGTTTCGCGATAGCCAACTGCAATGCGCCGCTGGCAATTCGCAATCCATAAAGGGTCTGACCCGAGGAGCGATTCGCGTGGCTGGGCAGCCGCTTGAACATGATCTTCCTTGATTGTGAAACCGGGTTGGCCAAAGACAATCCCAGTTGGAGTTCGTTTGTGTACGTCCATGCACACACCCGATGTGTTAGTTCGGCTAATTTCGAACGCGGTCGCCGCGTGTCATCACATGAAGGAGGCAACGAGCCTCTAATCGTGAAGAGTTGTCCGGTATGGAAGTGAACTTCCGAATGTTCCGATCATGAAGGGTGCGTTTCTCAGTTGTTTTCGACAAACGCGAACCCCGTCGCCCGGCCTTCGTCTTTACCGAGCGTGCACGGTCGATAGAATCGGTGCAGCTTTACAGTTCAAACTCATCGCTCAGGTGGTGGAATTGGCAGACACAGGGGATTTAAAATCCCCCGGCCGTTATGGCTATGCGGGTTCAAGTCCCGCCCTGAGCACTGAAAACGTCGATGATTGAAGCCATCTCGAAGGACCCTGATTCTCATTGGCTGATTCATCCAAGCATCCCAATCCTCAACCGGTGAGCCCGAACTGGAAAATCGCCCAGGTCGGTTGGGGCATTGGATTCCTGGTCCTCATTGCATTCACCTGGCCACTTTGGTGGCCGAAAGGTCAGTATCCGGTTGTTCCGCTATTGGGATTTCTCGGTAAATCACTTAGTACCGAGTCGCTTGAAATAGCTTGCCGAGCCCAAACGGGTGTCATGTTGGTGGGACTGCTAATTCTGGCGGCGTTTATCTTATTTCGTCGTGATGCGTCGCAATCCAAGCGATACCAGGGACTGCTTTTCCTATTCGCAGCGACGCTGGCAGCCGGCGGTTTATTGGACAATCACCGTCTTCAGCCGTGGTACTACCAAACGATGCTCTATGCATTGGCGGGAACGACTCTGAGTCCCAAGCGATGGATCGCCTGGGTAACTGGAAGTATCTATATCTTTAGTGCACTCGGGAAAATTGACCATGAGTTTGCGAATTTGATCGGCAAGCAGATGATCGATGTGATTGCCGACCCCATCGAGAGGCATTCGGGTATTCAAGCAGGCGATGAATCTCTAATGAAGTTCGCGCGTCTCTTGCCAGTGCCTGAGTTTGTTGCCGGCCTATGCTGGCTCTTTCGAACGACGCGTCGCACCGGAGCATTCTTGAGTGCGGGCATGCATTTGGTTCTGATTGTTCTCCTGGGACCGTGGATGCTGAACCATAGTTGGGGCGTGATCGGATGGAACGCGTTGTTATTCGCTCAATCGGCTTACGTTCTAAGATGGGGTCTGGATGATCTATCGGAGGCTTCGCGAGAGGCAACTTGGCGATTGGCCAGTGGGTTTTCCAACTTGGTGCTTGGGACCGCCCTGATTATGCCCATGGTTGAGAGAGCTGGGTTTTGGGACCACTGGTTGTCCTGGGCACTTTACTCTCCTCATGTCAGTCGGGTTACCGTTGAGGTGCATCGTCGAGATCTCGCTGATGTCGGTTTTGGCTTTGAAGAATATGTCGATGAATCCGAGGGTCAGTGGAAACGCCTGAGTCTTGGTGGGTGGGCACTTGGAGAACGATTCTGTCCCGTTTATCCCCAGGCTCGCTACCAGTTGAAGCTTGTGTTGGCTTCGACCGTGAACGTCGATCCCAGAGGCGTCCGAGTCGTCGTTTGGTCGGTTGCGGATCGACGATCTGGTGAGCGAAAGCAGACGCTGCTGGGCAACCGAGACCAGATCGCTAGCCATCTGAGGAAAACAAGTTGGCTTGATTAAGGATTGGCCGCATCGCGATCGGCATCCTGGTTAAACTTTAGTCCGCTAATTTCAAAATCTCCCTGACGAGCCCGCCTCATGCCCCGCCTTCTGCTTTCTCTGTTGCTAGTTTCCATCGCCGCGTTTTCGACGAGCGGCCGTGCTGATGAGCCCAAAGCAATGATTGACACGCCTCCGATGGAGGCTCCGCCGGAGCCTTCCGACATGGTTTCCATATTTGATGGGGAGACACTTGAAGGGTGGGATGGCGATCCACGGCTTTGGTCAGTTCGCGATGGAGCGATTTATGGAGAGACGACCAAAGAAAAATCCGCCAAGGGCAATACCTTTATAATCTGGCAGGGAGGCAATGTTTCTGATTTTGAGCTGCGTCTTTCGTTTAAATGCAATGAGGTGAATAACTCCGGAATCCAATACCGATCAGAGCATGTCACCGAGGGAAAAGGCGCTAGCAACGACTGGGTCGTGCGTGGCTATCAACACGAGATTCGAAACGAAGAAGACTTTCCCAACGTCCCTGGATTTATTTACGACGAGAAAGGGAGTCGGAAAAGGATCTGTGCCGCTGGCGAGCAGGCGATTTGGACGGCTGATGGAAAGCAATCAATCCGGACCGACCTGATTTCAAAGGAGGAGTTCCGCGAACTCATGAAGGTCGGTGATTGGAATGATGTTGTCATCATTGCCAAGGGTGATCGCATCAACCACTACCTAAACGGACGCCTGATTCTGGATTTCATTGACCAACACCCCGAAAAGGCGCTAGATAGCGGCGTTTTGGCGCTCCAGCTTCACGCGGGCAAGCCCATGTGGACAAGCTTCAAGAATATTCGGATTCGCGAACTCAAGTAGCGACGGTCTACTCCGCTCGCAATAATGGGGCGGACGAGTCGGCGTTTCGGACATTCCCTTTGTCAGGCTGACTCAGTCGCCACACCCACCCATAAAACCCACCGATCGTAGGAGTTTCGATGTTCCGACGCACCTTTAATCTCATAGCCATTTTTGGTCTCGTTGCTGGTCTATCCCCCGTCGGGTTCGCCCACGATAGCCTTCGCTCGGGCGACGCTTTGGGCGCTTTTCGGGTGACGAAGATTGCTGGTGCTGATGAAGACGGCGTCTCGGAAGGTGAGACGCTTTGCTATCGATGCCGGTACGGTTCGAGCCCAATGGTTCTTGCGTTCGTTCGATCGGATTCAGTGGACCTTAAGCCTACGATCACCGCTCTGAATGAGTTGCTTTCTCAGCACGAGGACGACCGGCTCCGGGGGCTAGTCGCTTTCTATGGCGACCAAGCTGATGCCCTTCGAGCGCGTGCTGAGTCGCTTTCCTCGAAAGTGTCTGATTGTGCCGCACCAATTGTGGTGACATCGGATGCAGCGGCAGGACCAGCCAACTATCGATTGCCTGAAGATCACGACGTTACCATTGTTACGGCTATTGACTCTCAGGTAGTTTCCGTCGAGCACTTTGATGGATCGGTTGATTTCGACCGAGTGGCTGCATCGATCAAGTCAGCAATCTCAGAAAGCTGATGCGATATAGGCTGGTTCTGCAAGCCTTTATCCATCTCAAAGATCGCATCGAACGCTGGCGTTAAACCCGGCGTCAAAATAGAGTGAGCACGTCTTCGGCGTGAGGTTCGTCAATCAACGCAACAACTACATCGCCTGGTTTGAGTTGATCCCCCGCCGTAGGCACTTTTACAAATCCATCGCGGTGGATGGCACCGATGAGGCATCTTCCCGAAAGTGGAAGTTCAGCGAGCGGTGCTTGCGAGATACGGCTGCCATGCTGAATCTCGAGTTCGTAAATCACCAGCGAGCCGTTGGGAAGTTTGCTCCGGCTGATGATTGCACCCTCATTGAGATAGCCAATGATTTGCCTAGCGACGACATCGCGGGCACTGACCGCGTGATTGATGCCAAGTTTTCCAACCACGTTTGCATAGTCGGGTCGGCCGACAACGCACATGACCTTTGAAGCTCCGAGTTCGTTCGCTTCCACGCAGGCCATGATGTTGGATTCGTCGCTTCCGGTGCAGGCGACAAAGAAATCCACCGAACCGGCGCCCTCATCTTCGAGCACCGACCGGCGATTCGCGTTTGCATGCACTACTGTGCAGTCCGGCAAGAGCTTGCTGAGCTGATCACAGCGTTCGCCATCCCGCTCCAGAATATGCACCCGATACTCACGACGTGAGAGAGAGTCAGCGAGGTGGTATCCCGTTTCGCCGCCTCCCGCGACCATCACTGGAATACGAGAGGTCGTCTTTTTACTGCGTCCCACAAACATGGTTTTTGCATCGCTGATCGCTTCGGGGCCTCCGATCATGCTGATTCGATCTTCGGCGTGAATTTCATCTTCGCCACTGGCAAGCCACATGTGGTTGCTGCGCCGAATCGATCCTAAGCGAATCGTCTTTGGGATATCCAAATCGCGAAGTTTGTGTCCTACCGATGTCGACGCCTTGTCGACCTCGAACTCGTGAACTTCAAGTTGTCCGCGAGCGAAATGCTCCAGTGGGATCGCATCGGGGTCTCGAATCGCGCGAGCTAGTTCAAACGCGGAGAGCTGCTCCAAGCTTAGGAATGAATCAATTCCAAAGTGCCTCTGATAATCGAAGGTGCTCAGGTCACGTAGGGCCGGGGCATAAACCCGCGCGATTGAACGCCGAGCTCCCAAGGCCTTCGCCATGCTTGCACCGACAATGTTGACCTCGTCGTCACCCGTGACGGCAAGGCACATGTCGGCTGAACAAACATCCGCTTGAAACAAGACTGTGCTTCTCGACGCACCTCCTTCGACGGCTCGGATGTCAAGCTCGTTGTTCAAACGACGAACAACTTCCGCGTCGCTATCGACCAGAGTAACGCTGTGGCGACGCCGACAAAGAATGTCGGCAACCCATCGTCCAACCGTTCCTCCCCCGAGGAGCAAAATTCTCATCGTACTTGGAGCGTTAAGACGCCCACCAACTGACGAATACCAAAACTAAAAACACTAGCAACAAGAAGCCACAGATCCAGCGAGCCGAGTAAAGGCTTTGGCGAATGATCAGCGGTGTTGCCTCATGACGCGTCCCACCAACAACCAACGCAATTGAAATCAAAAGCGGGAAGTAGAACAAGAGATACGTAGGTGAAATGGACAGCATGTGAAGGCTCAAGCGGTGCCTGGGGATAGATCACCATCAGCCGGCGGCTCGTCATCTCGCCGACGACCACTAATCGGTGTAGCCAATGGACCTCCAAACGCATCATAAATAACAAGGATGTTCAGCAGTCCAGCGATGACGGTGTACCAAGTTCCCATTTCGTAGCCGATTCCATGGACGGCGTACCAAGCTGATACCTCATCGACTTCCTTCTCAACGACTGGACGATTCGGCGGCGCCATAAACCCGTTGAACAGTGGTTCATAGTCTGGTCGAGTGCGACCTCGGTCAGTCGCTTGGTTCATTCGACGCATTTGAACGATTGCAGGCAAAGACGGGCCGCCAACGGCTACCTGGGCAAGAAAGTGATACCGCTGATCGCCGGGGACTCGAGATGCGTAAACGACATTGCGTCCACCGACCGCGAAGCCCGTGATCCAAGCCGACATCACTGCGATCATGAACAGCCAACCTTTGGTGGTGCGTCCTTGATAGATTTGTCCTGCCCCGGGCCAAAGCCAGGAGAGAAAGGCGGCCAGGTGTCGATTCTTCAGGCTTACGATCTGTCCGTCGACCTCAATAGTGTTGGGGTCATTAGCTGACGCTCCAGCCTTCGATTTTACGGATGACGTTTTGGCTGAAGGGTCCGAGGATCGCGACACGGATAGATACGGCCGAACGAGTATTCTGTTTGATTACAGATCATTGTGATCAACCACAGGCTATCTGGGTAGCGGCCCAATCGCAAAGCGCTCGGTCATCTCCGTGGCACCTGCGGGTGGCCAGGCAACCGAACTCGAATTGGCTTGGGTTTACAATCACAGCAAACAGAGACAGACTGACTGGTCGAATGCCGGCCTTTTCGCTCGTTTTTTCAGGGCGAAAAGGTTTTTTGTTTGACACACGCCAAACATCACTGGGAAGAAAGTCATGGAATCGGTGCCGATGACCCGAGCGGGTTACAACAAAATCAAAGCCGAAATTGAGCGGCTCGAGACGGTTGAATTGCCTGCCGTGACCGAGAAAATTGCTGAGGCGAGGGAAGAGGGCGACCTCAAGGAAAATGCCGAGTACCATGCCCAGAGAGAAAACCAGGGCATGCTCATGGCAAAGATCCATGAGCTTAAGGATAAGATTGCACGTGCCTCCATCATCGACCCGGCCACATTGCCAAAGGGTGAGGTTGTCTTTGGGTGTACCGTAACGGTCGAGGATCTAGCATATGGTGACGAAGAGCAATTTACACTTGTCGGCGCAGGGGAAGAGAATTACGACGAGGGAAAGGTTCTTATCACCAGCCCGTTTGGACAGGGTCTCTTGGGTCGCAAAATCGGCGACACGGCCGAAGTCGAGGCACCTGCGGGCAAGCTGAAGTTCAAAATTCTGAAGATTGAATTCCTCGATTAAGGGTTCCAATGTCCACGCCAGAGCCGTCTGAAGTCATGGATGTTGAAGAGACAAGCGAAGTCGACGAGGGTCCTGGATGTCTGCCCGGAATCATGGCGGCGACAGTGCTGATGGGCATCATCGGATTCATTGGCTGTGGGTTCTCTACGTGGATTCTTTTTCAGCAAAGAACAGAGTTTGCCACTCGAACGTTGCGAGAGGGATTCTTGCCAGAGATCGAGCAGAGTCGCTTCCAAGCTGACGAGAAGGAGGATCTAATCGCGGTGGTCGAGACGATCGCTCAGCGAATGGAGGCGGGTGGTGTCGAAGACTGGCAAGCCTTAGGAGTGATGCAGAGATTGCAGCGTCTTCCGGTGCTGCAATGGGGCGACCTTCAAGCAATCGAGTTGTCTATCTCTGAGCAGGGCTCGCCGGAGCAAACTGTCAGTGCAATCAAGCAGTTTGATCGATTGAGATGGGCAACTGATGAGGGGAAAATCACATCAATGGATTTGGTTGATGTGCTTGATCCGGTCCAGATCGACGATCCAACGGTTTCTTCGGGGCGACGCCTTGGCGAGCCGATCCAACTCTCAGAATCACTGGATGTGGTTGATCGTGCGAGGCTTTTAGCCGATCGTGAAAACATCCCTGAGTCGGTGGGGGAATACTCGCCAATCGCAGACATCGTTGCTCGCGAGATCGAAGCAGGTCTCGCCGATGGAGGTTTCTAGGTATCTATCGGCGCTGAAGTCGAGTCAGTGCGATCGCGCCAACCTCACCACGCACCGGAGCTGAAGCCAGCTCACGACGAATTCTGCCGAGAACTGAGCTTCGGTGTTGTTCAAGCTCATCTCGAATCCAGGCTCCGAGACTTGTTTGGTCTGCGCCGAGGTCGAGGAGGCCTGGTGTGTAGGCGAGTAAGGATTCACTGTTATGCAGTTTGAATTTGGATTGGTGGATCGTTGGCTCAACGCTTCGGTAGAGCGGTGTTCGGTTTCGAATGAGCAGGGGCCGGTATCCCTTGGATGAGCCGATCAGTGCCGCGAAGTCACCGGCGGAGGCCAGCTCGCCTTGCCCCGTTTCGGGATCGAGGATCGCATAAATCATCGACATCTCACCGCCGGCTCCAGTCATTTGCCAAATCGTATCGCTGAGCCGCCGCATCATGGTTGCTGGGTCGTGTCGGTATTGGCTGTGGGCGGCGAATGCGGCTCTTGCCGCGGTCGCATCGAGTACGCGATCGATTCCTGTGTCGGACATTTCTGCGGCTGCCATGGCGATCATGCCGTCGGGCAATACATCCCATGTATGCCACCCGGATGCGTATGAGTTGGGCGACATGAGCATTCCGTCGGCACTCAGTTCATCAGTTAAGCGACTTCCCACCGGTAGCGTGTTCAACTGCCATTGTCCAATGCCACGCAACGCATCGGAGGATGCTAATTGAGTAACGTCGTGTGCTTTGGCATGCTCGCCAGCGGCTGCCTGAATCAGTGTTTGCGAGAGGCTCCGTCCAGCGAGTCGTACGGCGGCGGCGTCTCGCGGTTCCCAGTGACGACCCTCAAAATCAAGAAGCCACATCGTGCCTATCGGAACATCACCTTTAAAGAGTGTCGCGCAGATTGCCGAGCTAGCCTGGAGTGGGGGATTCCAAGTATCCACGGGGCCTGCACTCAGGTCGTCAATCAAGACAATATCCCGCACCATTGCCTCCAGATCGCCACGACAATCTGCTAGCGCTCTTTCCCGATCAGCCACAGCATCGGGTGAGGTGCCGAAGAAGAAACGGGGTGTCAGGGTTGTCGTTGCATCATCCAGCATTTGAACGATCACTGCACCCGAATCGGTTGCCGCGACTAAGTCAGATAGAGTTGTGTCGATCTGATCGGCGATGCTCTGGGTCTGATCGGGTGAAGCGATCAGGGTTGCTCTTGCGGCGAGCTCGGTATTGAGTTGCTTCTGTTCGCGGCGTGCTGAATCCAGTCTTTGTGTCAAATCCATCGCAGCCATCGCGAGGCTTTGTGCTTCCGAACGAGTGAGGCCATCGACGGAAGTGTCGAGCTCTTCTAATTCGCAAATGCCCTCATTGGCAACTGAGACGAGTTCCAGGGATCCAATTTCGCCGACGGTCAGTGATTTGGGCGTTGGACGCCATCGTGTCGCTTCGCTGAACCGACTCCAGTAGTCAGCGACCATTTGTTGGTCAGCGATGACTTCGGGTGTCGCGTTTAGGTCCTGATTTTCGGATGATGATTCTTCGGCGACTCGGTGCAGTCGAAGGTAGGAGGAGTCAGACACAGATTTTGATGATCACACAAGAGCAAAGAGCCCGGTATCCATGGCCTTTGGCCGGTCGATGGGGGGAGGGTAATCCATCGACCGACCACACCAAGACTCCATTCATGCGATCTGCAGCGGTGCCAGCCGGCGGATCCAATCGGTGCAAAGTAAGATTTCGGCCCGCTGGTACCGTCTACCCAAAAAGAAACGCCGGCAAACCTTCTCAGGCTTGCCGGCGTGATGCTGCAATCGATTCAGCTAGCTTAATCGCTAGAACTCATTCAGCTCATCCGTAATCACATACTCGGCGAATGGCACGTAGCTCGACTTTCCTCGAGGGGTGAGGATGGCCTGATAGACTCGATAATCTGTTCCAGTGTTGAACCTTCTCGTCGATCCATCGCAAAAGCCGAAGTTGATCGCACCACTTCCGTGGAGCGAAGAAGGACGAGCAAGAAACGGCCCACCCAGTGCAAGTGAACCTTCGTTCGCGAACCAAGTGTAGGTATCGGTGGGGTTCACCAATGGCAACGTGATCAGGGTTTGGAGATCATTCGTGCCAACGCCATTGAACCTTGAGATTGGATTGACCGCATCCACATTGAGGGGCAAGAAGCCTCCAAAAAGGTTGTCTAGTTGCCTAGCCTTAGCGAGTGCCTTGGGGAAGTAATTGGACGAACTTTGTAAGTTGGGATCGCTATTGAACAATCCGTTTTGATCATCGGCGAAGTGCCAAACCATTCCATTGGTGTATTTGCCAGCGGTAAGCACACCTCGCGTGGATCGATTGGTTGGCCCAGGAATCGGTCCAGCACCGGGGAGGTGAATGAGATCTCGGAAATCCGCGGTCGTTTCACCCGCAACAGGACTACCTGGCGGTAGAGGTGCCAGCTGCGCAAGGAGACTTCCCTGGTTTGGACTCGAGACATTGCCGATCTCCTCGTAACCAAGGACACCGGCACGGTGCCAGGGCAAGGCCTGGACATTTTCAGAGAGCACTGCCGTATTGGAAAGGCCATCTTCGACGGCGTCGGTCGAAACGGGAGGTGCTGTTGGAACAAGGGCACCGCTGTTAACACCGATGTAACCAGCCGTAAAAAGACCGTTCGACTCGTTCTCCTCGCCGGCCAGATATGTGAACTTTTCATCCCAACTACCGTTGTTGATGAAAACATGGGACATGCCGTTATTGGTCACATAGCTGTTCTGGCCACCAATGCTCCGAATGACAGCATCAGACGGACAAATGAAGACATCGAGAGTGCCGGTACAATTCGGGTGATAATTCTGACCGGAAAGGCGCCCCGTGGAGGTTTGCGTTGTCAGAATTGGATAGCTATCCAGAGTCCACTGTTCGTAGAGCGGCTGTTGATCAAGGTTTGATAAAATAGGAACACCCCAACCACCGACTTTCACGTGGGCCGGAAGTATCAGGCCCGGTTCGGATGGATCTTCACCTCCCGGGTACAAGCCATACTTGTCGTAATATCGAGGGTAATGCCCCTCATCGAGCGCGTATTTGGTGATTGCCTGCGTTAGGTTTCTAACATTATTCTCACACTGGGTCGTGCGGGCTCGATCTAAGGCTCCCATGACCGCGGGAAGCAGCAGACCGACGAGCACACCGATGATTGCTATGACGACCAAAAGCTCCACAAGCGTGAAGGCGAATCGGCGAATTCGCATGGCTATTTACTCCGTGAATCGAGCAGCCATCACACTCGGCCACGGTCCCCGCGGTCGACCATTCCGGCCGTAAAGAAAAGAAATTCGCAGACAATCAGACGCGGCGAACCCTTTAAGTATCGCAAAGTATCGCCCAAAGTGCAAATCTCAACCCAAATTTATCGATTGCGGCGATCCGAGCCCGCTAGTGCTCAATTGCGATCTCACCCCGCAGGCCAATTCGGTCAGCTCCCTGGGTGACAAGCAGTTCGCCGCCCCGAAACCAGTCCAAGACGGGTGCGATGTATCCATTCGGTGGCACGGAACTCGGCAGCGGGCCAGGCCAACGGTCGCCTTCAAAACGCCCTCCCGAGGAGCCCAGTCGATACTGCCCGCCGAGGGAGTCTCGCACGCCCTCACCCAAAACTCGCCTGGCGATCTCCGGTGCGTCTTGTGGGTCTATTGCCAGTTGATCAGCGACTGAATCCAAGTACTTGCCGCCGCCAATGCTTGCCGCGGCTGCCCTCTCGTAGAGCAGTTGGTTGATGTAGCCCTCGAGTTGGCTGCCGATCAAGTTTCCTGATCTCGCTCGAAGTTGCGCGACACTATCGGTCGGTATCGCTTCAAGATGCTGTAGCGAGTTCGTAATGATGTCAGGATAAAAACTCAGGATACTGTATGACCCGTCAGTATACCGATACAAACCTCCGATCAATCGATTAAGGCCCGGCCCAACAGGTGTTCCAATCCCCAGGCCGAGAGGCAATCTGTCGAGGGCACCGGGGCTCGGCCAAGCCCCCAAATAACCAGGGACCGATCGTAGGGCCATGAACGTCTTGATGATTCCGTCAAAGTCATCTGGTCTGGGTGGAGTTGTGTCTTTGATCGCCGCATAGAGATGTGTAGGTGGACCCAGGAATTGCGCGTCCACGCTGGCCTGAACCGAAACGATATCGTCGGGTGCCATTCGTATAGCCGTTTCGGTTGGTGGGCCGAGATACTTGGCGTACTTCCCAAACTTCGAAGGGTCCCAAGGTGCCACCATGGCCTCGATTGCGACGACCTCCGACTCGCGTCCATCGATTACAGGGGGGATTGGTGATTCGCGTCTTTTGATCGCCAACACAATCGGATCAACGGTGGGGATGGTGGCTTCAAGTCCACCCGCAATGACTTGATACCACTGGCTCTCCTGCACGGTGACCGAATCGATTTTTACATCCGCAAGCGGAAGGTACGTTCCGCGACTTCCTCGCATCGAATCGATGAGTTTGCGATCTACTTCCAGAAGACCGCTGCTGTCCGGCCGACTCATTAAATGATTTGGCAGGTATCCGGACTGAATCAACTGCTCAATCGAGAGTGATGCCAGCTCCTCATTTTGTCGCTCTTTGGCCACGGCATGACGGGCGAGGATAGTCATCTCAGCTTGTGCCTTGGCTTCCTCACGACGACGCATTTCAATCAGAGAACTTGGCGAGACCAATCTGCGCACCATTCCCGGTGAAATGAAGGCGAAGAGAGAGTGGTTGTCGTCGGCTGAAAAAGAAGCCCTCGCCAAACGAAACTCTGGCGTTTGAGCCAGCGCTTGCCCACCCTGGCCAAGCAACGCGAAGGCTTCGACAAGCGTTCGGCTGTTAGTAATGAGAAATACGCCGTCACGTTCGGTCATGAATGATCTGACTCGATTGTCAGCCGACATGAGCCGCGACACCGTCAGCCCCGCCACCTCGATCGTGTCCAAGACAACGTCATTCTCCTTCGCCGCGCGAGCGGAACGAGCTTGGTTGAACGACGTCCGCAATAAAAAGGCGTTTGCGGATTCAAATAGAACGCCAACTGCCGGTCCATCGCCAAGGAGCAGGTCATAACCGATCATTGCCTGGTCACGAATCACCGTTGGACCAAGCAAGCGCGAAAGCTCGTTGCTCTCAAGATTCAGTTGAGATTCAATTCTCGCAGATGAATTGTTCTCGAGTCCCTTCAAGCGAATCATCGTGCTCAGGTCGCCGCCAAAGTCGTCCGAAAGGTCGCGAAACCATAAATAGTTATTAAACGATCCGTATCGAAGATAGAAACAATCCGCGGGTGTGTAGTTGGCTAGTGTTTCGACCGCAACTTCCCCGAGCCCGTTGGCTAAGCCTCCCATCGGCGTATTGATGATCGCGGCCGGCGCCGGCAGTGGCATGTTGGCGGGCTGGCTTTCGACAATTCCGGAAGCCTGCCTGCGAAAGATTCCATCGAGCCATTGTTTTTCACCGAGAATCAGGCCGAGCAACTCCCCAAATGATTCGTCAAAGGTATACGAGGGCGGATCGACTCTCAGGAACGAGTCTGGCAAAGGCAACCCAAAACGACCCGAAAGCATGGCAACCAAGTAGCTTTGAACATGGTCGGGATAATCGGTTGAGCGATTAAGGCGATCGGCTGCTCGCACATAAACTTGCCACCAGCCATCTAGGGCTGACCGGTATTCAGGGGATGTCGGAGGTATCGAGTTTCTGACCGCCTGTGTTGCAACTAATCGCCCGCTTTGATCAACCAGTGAGATGCTAATTGGTTGGTTTGTTTGATTGGCCGGTCTCAGGAATGCGACTCGAAAGGCGACCGACTCCATTGCGGGCTTGTCCTCATCGCTGGTTATTTCACGAATCAGGTTGCCGACTCGTTTGAGCAGCTTACCGCCGCCGGGCCTTGGGACGGGCCGATCAACCAGCGGCGTAATTGGGACTTCGATCGGTGCGACTGCCGAATAGAGCAAGACCCCTTCCGAGCTTCGCACCCGCAAGTCCGGCAAATCGGGTGATGCGATCGGGGCCGGGAGAGGTATGTCGATGACCGAAACTGCCAGTGCGTTTGGTGCCAGCGTCTTTGGTGCCAGCGTCTTTGGTGCCAGCGTCTTTGGTGCCAGCGTCTTT
>JBCCKZ010000073.1:0-13784 GCA_039027135.1 Planctomycetota bacterium | reverse complement strand
GCCTTACCCGGTCGCACCGTATTACGATGGATATCATCCGGTTTACCGCGACTAAAAACAAAACCCCTGCAACACGCGACGCTGTGAAAAGCGACGCGTTTTGCAGGGTTTGAGAGTGCCCCCGCTAGGGCTCGAACCTAGGACCCACTGATTAAGAGTCAGTTGCTCTGCCAACTGAGCTACAGGGGCGACACTTCGCCAAACATTGGGCGACTCGGGAAATATAACAATCTCGCCATCGGCAGCAATGACACGACTCTTCAAATGAATCGAGTGAGTCTCGCACGGCTTGCCGATCTGATTCGTTGAAGTGCCGGTTTTTTCCCGTTGATATCCGCGTTCGTCATCCATCGGCTGGATGGTAGCGGCTCACTCGGTCTTGTTATCAGTTCGCAAAGACGAAAAGTCAGCTCGCAAACTGCATCGCGATCACCAAGATTCCCATCGGCAGGCACCACCACGCAAACCAAGGAAGCCGATCGCTCTGGTTCCATCGGATCAGCCACCGCAGGGCAAAGATGCCCACCAGGAAAGCTAGGCAAGTTCCCAGTCCGAGCTGCCCCAGCGAGTACTTCATTTCCTCGCCAGCGTCGATTTGATCCTTGAGGTCCTTAAGCGCCAGTACTGAAGCACCACCAATTGCCGGGATCGCCAGCAGGAATGAAAGGGTCAACGCGTCATCACGATTGAGCCCCATCAATCGTCCGCCCAAGATTGTCGATCCGCTTCGAGAAATGCCTGGCAAAATGGCAAACGCTTGGAAACAACCCACGACCAAGACCTTCAAGAACGACATGACGACGTAGGATGGCTGTTCTTTCGAGCAAGCTTTGGCCTCAGTCGCGTCTTTCTGAGGTGCGGCTGATCTTGAGAGCCGTCCCAGCCACCATAAGATGCCGGCCGTCAAAATCAGCATGCACCCAGCTAGCATGGGACTTCGAAGCCATTCCTTGAATTGGGACTTGATCAAAATTCCAAAGAATGCTGCCGGGATCGTTCCCACGACCAACAATCCAATGACGCGTCGGTCTTCAGTCAGCAAACGCAAGATACGCTTCCAAAACACAACGATGATTGAACCGAGAGTGCCCGCGTGAAGCAGGATTTCGAGCGTCGGTTCCTCGTCGATTTTTCCAAGCCAAGATCCAATGATCACGAGGTGGCCCGACGAGCTGATTGGCAGGAACTCAGCGATCCCCTGCACGACAGCCAGAACGATCACTTCCACAATGGGTGGCATTTCTCAGCAGGTCTTCGAGGGAGCGTGGTTAGTCTGGAATGTCCAAAACGCATCGCGTTGAATACTCAATCAAGGGTGACTGATGCCGAGTCTCGAGTCGGGACAACCCGCACGCGTTGGCAGTGAATCAGCTTGATGGCGTGTCATCGAATCGATTATGCCGGTCCTGTCGAAGGTCAATAGTCGCTGAATGAAAACCGTGTACGATACCGCGGAAACACATCCCCACAGGCTATCTATTTAAACAACCTGCTCGAATGGAACCAAATCCCGAAAAAGCTGGTGGCCGACGTGAAGATGTTTTTAATTTTGTACGCGGATTCTGCATGGGAGCCGCAGATACCGTTCCCGGGGTGAGTGGCGGGACGGTCGCGTTGATCCTGGGCCACTATCAAAGGCTGGTCTCGGCAATAAGCCACGTGGACAGTGAGCTGTTTACTCTGCTGAAGCATCGGCAAATCACTTCGGCGGCAAAACATGTCGACGCCCGATTCATGCTCGCATTGTTGGGTGGGGTTTTCGTAGGCGTGATCACGCTGAGCGGCTTGATGCATTGGCTTCTAGAAAATCGCATGTCCGAAACGCTTGCCGTTTTCTTGGGTTTGATGATTGCGAGTATTTTTATCGTTGCAAGCAAGATTGAGCGTTGGTCAAAGAGAACCGTTTCATCCTTTGTTGTTGGGCTAGTGGTCGCCTTCGGGATTGCTTTGATTCCAATTCGTCATGCCGAGTTGCATCTCCCTTATCTCTTCGTTGCGTCCTCGCTCGCGATTTGCGCGATGATATTGCCCGGGATCTCCGGGGCATTTGTTCTGCTCATCTTCGGCGTTTATCACGGCATCACGGGTTTGATCAAAGAGTTTGCGAAACTCAATATCACGTTTGACGGGTTTATCAAATTGATGACCTTTGGGTTGGGGTGTTTGACGGGCCTGCTGTTATTCTCAAAGCTCCTTCGGCATCTTCTGCGTGAGCACCATGATCTGACCATGGCATGCCTTGTCGGTTTGATGACGGGTTCGCTTGTCAAGTTATGGCCGCTACAACGCGCGACAGCAGAAACCGCTGATGAAGATTTTAAAGAGCGAACCTTTGAATTGGTTTCTCCTTCCCAGTGGGACGGTTCGGTACTGCCGATGTTTTTTCTATCAATCGCCGCAGTGGGCGTTGTCGTCATCGCCGAACGAATGGGATCGCGTTTGGCAATGACCGAGAAACATCACGATGGCGTATGAGAAGTCGCTCTCGGTGATCTATGAGGACAACCATCTTTTGGTTGTCGATAAACCGGCAGGTCTCCCAACGATGGGTGAAGAGCCTGAAACTTGCTTTGCTCGATCGGTCGAGTACATCCGTCATCGATATCGCAAACCCGGTCGAGTCTACTTGGGAGTTGTGAGTCGATTGGATCGCGTGACCAGCGGCGTGATTGTTTTTGCCAGGACCAGCAAAGCGGCCAAGCGGCTCAACGAGCAGTTCGCTCCCGCCCATTCCACTAACCAAGGAAAGGGCACTTTTCGAGCTCGCAAGGAATACCTGGCGCTCGTGCGAGATGCTGAGAATGAGCTGGTATCCCCCCAGGTTTGGGGCGACTGGCTTGATAAGGATGAGAAACGTCGTCGGATGATGGTCGGAACAAGAGAATCTCAGTCTTCCAAACACGCTGAGCTGCGGATGGAACCGATACAAAACCATCGTGGCGTCACCTTGGTTTCGGTACGACTACACACAGGACGCAAACATCAGATTCGCGTTCAGTTCTCACATCGCGGTCATTACATCCTGGGGGATTCAAAGTACGGGGATCGGCAAGACGCATGGACTGGCAATGAATCGATCGGACTCCACAGCCATCGATTATCTATCCAACATCCGACTAAGAAAGTTGATTTGAGCTTCACTGCCCCCCTTCCGGCGCTCTGGCCCAAGTGGTGCCGGAACGTCGTCCGTGAGCATGATCTAGGCGGAAGCGACCATGCTTGAGCCGTTAATTGTGAACGAACCTTCGTTGTATCGGTCTCAAGAATGTTGTTTTGGCGGACGTTGCAGGCCATAATCGGCTCGTATTCATCCGATAGATCTCTGGCTCCCTCGCCCAGGTTATGGCTTTGTTCAAGTTTCCAAGGTTGGCTGCTCACGCGGCTATTGTTTCGCTGTTTGCTTCGATCGCATGCGTCAATTCTCTAGAGGCGGACTTCTCGATCCTTAGCGATGCCGAGAAGGCTTCAGGTTGGACGACGATTTTCGATGGGGAATCATTCGATGGATGGCGAAATTACCAGAAGGATTCTGTCAGTGATGGCTGGGCGATCGAAGAAGGAGCGATGGTTCGCAAGTCCAAAGGCGCGGGCGATCTGATCACCGATAAGTCGTACCGTTTCTTCGAGCTCTCTTTGGAGTACAAGATCTCGGAAGGTGGTAACAGCGGGCTGATGTTCCACGTCACCGAAGACAATCCGAAGCCTTGGCACTCGGGCCCCGAAGTACAAATACAAGACAACTTTGCTGGTCACGATCCGCAGAAAGCCGGTTGGCTCTATCAGCTTTATAAACCGGTTGTACCCAAGTGGGTTGCCGACAAGACAACTGTCGATGCCACTCGTCCAACAGGTGAATGGAATCAGCTTTATCTCCGGATCTCACCGACCAAGAGCGAAGTCTGCGTCAACGGAGTGGTTTACTACAAGTTTGACCTTGGGAGCGCTGACTGGAAGAAAAGAGTGAGCAAGAGCAAGTTCGCAAAGTTTGATGGCTTCGGTAACGCCGGAGAGGGTCACATCTGCCTTCAAGACCACGGCGATCTTGTTTCGTTCCGAAATGTCAAACTGAGAGAGATCGAAGAAGACGGATCCGTCCCGCAGCCCATCAACGGTGAGTTGGGGCTAAAGAAAGTGCTCGCTTATCCCAATCTCAAGTGGGAAGATTGGGAACCGGTGGACGAGAACGGTCGTATCCGTCCGCTTAGGTTGATGGATGTCGTACACGCTAGCGATGGGACCAATCGCCTTTATGCTGTCTCGCAGGTTGGGGCGGTTTGGAGTTTCGAGAATCGTTCCGATGTCGTCGAAAGCACTCTTGTTCTTGACTTGCGAGGTGATGTGAAGGATTGGAAGTCAGGCGGTTCAAATGAGCAAGGATTGCTTGGACTGGCATTTCACCCCGAGTTCGAATCCAACAAACGTTTTTTCGTTTACTATTCAAAGCCCGATGATACGCGGAGCGTCATCTCCGAGTTTCGAATGAGTGATGAAGACCCATCAAGGGCGGATCGCGATTCAGAACGAATCATCCTTGAAGTCGAGCAGCCTTTCCGAAACCACAACGGCGGGTCAATTGAGTTCGGCCCCGATGGTTTTCTTTACTGTGCTTTCGGGGACGGTGGAGATCGCAATGACCCCTATGACAACGGACAGAATCTTTCGAATTTGTTGGGCACGGTCAGTCGAATTGATGTTGACCATCCGTCCGACGGTAAGGCCTACGGCATTCCCGCCGACAATCCGTTTACAAAATCTGAAGGTGCTCGGCCTGAGATTTATGCCTACGGACTGAGAAATCCATGGCGAATGTCCTTTGACCCGGCTACGGGCGAGCTTTGGGTCGCCGATGTCGGGCAGGAGCTCTGGGAAGAGATCAATCTGATTGTCAAAGGTGGCAACTACGGCTGGAACACCCGGGAGGGATTCCACCCATTCGGTGATACGGCCAACTTTAATGGTTCGGAACCGATTGATCCTGTTTGGGAGTACGACCATCAAATTGGAAAGTCGATCACCGGTGGCCGTGTCTATCGGAGCGATCGCATGGGCCAATTAACCGGCAAGTATGTCTACGCGGACTATGTGACGGGACGTGTTTGGGCACTTGATGTTTCGAGTTCAGACAGTCCAACGAACGAACTCATCATTGATGAAAGTGTGCCAGTTCTCGGTTTTGGTCAGGATCAGCAAGGCGAGGTCTTATTGCTGACTAACAGCACACGTGGCGAATGCATTTATCGCTTCGATAACTGATTCGAGTTTTGAGTCGAAGGGTGCTTCGTCGTATGCGAACGCACTGCAAGCGAAAGTGATTCACTGCGAATTTCTTTTTGATAGCGAGCCGCTGAGTGGATGGGGTGTGACGGCACTGGGCATCCTCTCTGGCAAGACTTGAATATTAAGCCAGTACGAAAGACGAGGACTGCTGCTTTCCGGACGCGTTGCTTTGTTTTTATCTGCTTCGCGGCGAGCGTCTAATATTTGATAACCAAGTTCGGGCAAAGGTTCTTCAACTTTGCTGCTCCCGCCTTGGTTACGGGTGTTCCAGATAAGTCCACCGATTTCAGGCACTTAATAGATGCAATCGCGGGAATCGCGTTATCGGATACGCTGGAGTTCGTGAGCCGAAGAACCTCGATACACGCGTTGTCAGCGAGTAGGGCGATCTGAGTGTCCGTCACCTTGCATCCTTGCGTCATGTGAAGGCAACTGATGTGGTTTAAGCGTGAAATTCCTTCGATCGCTTCATCTGAAAGAGAGGCACCAGCAAAATCAACCTGCTCGATTGACTGGTAAAGGCTGATTTCCTCGAGGTCTGACGGAAACGCAAAGCTGACCCACGTTGGCTCACTCGCTGGATTGAAACCGACATGAGTCGCTCCCATTGAATATAGATGAGACTCAGTATGACGCCGTTTCCGAAACTCACGAGTCTTCGCCTCAATGATGGCTGAAATGATCGCCAAGACGGCGATCAAGGTCATGATGCTTCGAATTCTAAATTGCATTGGGCCTTTCTGGCCTTGATGAATAGGCATGTGAGAGTTTGAAGGGTGGGTAGGCTGCTACTCACTTCGAAGAATGCTCTCCATCTTTTTCCCTTTCGCTAATTCATCGACGAGCTTATCGAGGTATCTGCATTGCCTGACTAACGTGTTCTCAATTTCCTCGACCCGATATCCGCAGATCACACCTTTGATTAAGTGTGCATTCGCATTGAGACTTGATTGCTTGAAGAACTCATCGAATGTCGTTTCATTATTGATGATGGATTCGAGTTTATTTTCGTCGTAGCCGGTGAGCCACTCGATGACCCGGTCGAGCTCTTTCTTTGTTCTGCCTTTCTTTTCAACTTTTGATAGGTAGAGCGGATAGATAGAAGCGAATGTCATCTTGGCGATTCGTTTAACGCTTTTGGCAGGTGGTTGCTTCATGGTCACTAGAAATGAACGGCAATGAAGTTAACTGACATGTGGACAAACGTGATGTAGATGAAGCTGCCTGTCCACTGGCGAACAATTCCTACGAAGCAGGCGCCGAGAAAAGTGTATGCGATCTGGAACCAAATAAATGCACCAATGCCATGAAGGGCGTTTGGAAGATGCCACGCGGAGAAGCAAGCAGCCGTCAAAATGATGCAACGGTTGGCTGGAAATCTTGAAATAATTCGACCTGGAAAGTGAATCGCAAACCAGCGATAAAGGAAACCAGCAAAGAAGAGATCCTGTGCCAGCGGACTGATGAGCCAAGTTGCTGCGGGGCCGCCCGAGAAGGGTTTTGATGGAAGCAGTGGGTACACGACTGCCGTCAATATGATTGGAACCAGGCACAGAACCAAAACGGCTGGCCATTTGCGGCCTATTTCGTCGCCGAGCCGAAAGCCATAACTGAGCGGATCATTCGAAATCAAAAGGATCGAAAAGCACAGGAACACGAGCGCCTCAAAGTTGGCGGGACCGAGCGAATCAATCAATTGCCAATCAAAGTGTTTTGCAATCGCGAAGATCCATGCGGGAATCGCATGCGATGCCATGACAAGAATGATTGCTAGCAGCACGAAACCCGCGGGTTGTCTTTTCAGGTCAGCATCTGCCATGTTGGTGAATGTTCTTGCGAGACGTGGCAGCTACGGCTTCAGCCGACTGAGATAAGTCACGCCAGTTTGTACGGTGCTGATCTTGGTTTTGGGTAGTGCTTCACGTAGTCTTTCCAAGCCTTCTTCGGTGAGTTTGGAGTCTGAAATACGCAACTCAATCAGAGAGTCTAACGAGGCTAGATAATCGACTGACTTATCAGTGATTTCACTTCGGTCGTTCGTTCCATACCGTATTGTTTTTGAGAGCCACAAATGCTGGATTTGTGGGAGGTAGCCGAGGGAAGCAAGACCCGCATCCGTGATTTTGCAATCGGATAATTGAAGCGTATTGAGGTTCTCTCGTCCGCGAACGTGTTGAAGCCCTTTATCCGATACACTCGTGTTTCCAAGGTAAAGTATTGCGACCTGTGGCATTTCCGCGAGTGTTGCAAGGTGATCGTCCCGGATGTCGCAAGCTTCAAGGCGAATGTAGATAAGGTTTTTAAGATTGCTGAGTGTCTGAAGAGATCGGCCGGTCACATCCGTGTAGCTTAGGTCAATCATTTGTAGATTCTTCAGATCGACGAGTCGCTCCAGCCCGGCGTCGTCAATCGTGGTTCCCCAAAGCGAAAGCGATGTGAGGCTTGTGTAGGTCGAGATCTCGTCAATTGCCTCGATTGACAGTGGAAGACGTTCTTGATCCGACTTGCCGGTCACACGCAAAGCGGTGACATTTCCAGAATCATCTTTGGTCACATTAGCAGAGTGCGGAAGAGCTGTTTCTTGGCACATTCCGCGGCTTGCTGAAATGAAGAACGTCCCAGCGATGGCAATCGTGAGGAAGAAACGCATTTGCTTTACTCGGGGTATGTGGGAGCTATCGGTAGAACCAAATGAGTCTACTGACGCAAAATAAAAATTTCGAAAGCGACTCTTCAAGACTAAGAGCCTATCCGAATATCAATCGGCCGACTGGTCGCTAGCCCGCGGCTCTTGTCAAAACCGGACGCTAGCGTGTTTCGGCTGAGGTTCTCGGATAGGCACTGAGTCTCTCGGATAGGCTCTTAGTAGTTATTGTGATCATTGGACGGGCTACCTTTCGATTGTAGTGGGCCGGGGCACGAAGGCTAATCACGTCATTGGCCGTGCGCTGAAAGGGCGATTTGTTTCCCTTTTTGGGTAACGCGTCAAACGACTTGATTTCCGTTTCGTGCTGAATCACAAATCTGACTCGGTAGTTCATGGGACTTCTTCCGACGAAGTGCTGTGGAAACTGGAAGAAATCGGGTTTCTTTTATTGATCGCTTCCTGCGATCTCTGTGGCGAGGCTGCTCATGAAACGAGGTGGTTCAAGTCAGTAGGCCAGCGAGCTGTCGGGACTGGCGTGCCTGTCTATTTCAATTTGGAAAACGACATCGGACTTCGAGCGTTCCAGGACGCGTGCGTGCGTATTCTCTGATGAAGGAGAGATGCTGCTTCGATGCCTTCTACTGGACTCTTGGGCGGATTTGCCTATGAATCCGAACCCAGCATTGTCAAATAATCGTCAGCCATGGAGACCCAAGCAACGTCATCGGTGTGAGCCTCGTCTGCGATCAACGAATCCGATGAGATATCAGTGGCTTCCCAGGATTCATCGAAATGGCAGGCCGGACCGTTCGAATGATCTGTCACATCAATAGTGGAAACACTTGGAATCTCCTCGCTCTGCTCGGTCTCCTCGTCATCTGAAGAGTCGATGATCGCGACTGTTTCTGACGGTGATACGGCGGCAATCGATTCTCCCTCACCGGAGCCTTGAGAGATCAGGAAATTGATCACCAGCAGTGCATCGAGTGGCGTCAGCTTGTTGTCGCCCGTCGTATCCAAGTACTGATTCGGAAACTCACTGAGTGTCGCTGGGTCGACGAGGAAGTCGTTTTCGTCGAAAAGCCCACCGGAGATCAAAGCGTTGATCACGAGGATCGCATCTCCGGCAGTGATGTCGCCGGTATTATTAACGTTCAGCGGCTCAATAATATGATGCCAGGGAGTGCCGGATCTCAGTAGAACCGTGGGCATACCAAGCGAGTCCTCACCGTCGATGACAGTGAGCGCACCTTCGCTGTCAAATCGGGTTTCGGTGATTCGCCAATTGGCTCCGTTTGAACTATCGAAGTTGAGGAGGTTGCCTTCATCGATCGTCGCGGAGCTCACGTCGAGAAGCATTTCGTCGCCACTGGACGCCTCGGAAAACTCGTCACCATCTAGCACGACGGTGGCATCGAGTAATCCGCTCAGCGTCAGACTTGCTGACTCTATGACAACGGGGCTCGGATACGCACCGGAGGAGATCTCGACGGCGTTTGCCTTTAGGGTACCGTTGCGACCAAGGGTGGAGTCGTCGATCAGGATTGACGCGACCGCCGGATCGACATTCATCGATTGAATGACCGAAGATGGCAATTGCGTGATGACGTTGTCCGAGCTTGCATCTCTGATCGTTGTTTGATCATTCGCATAACTAATGCGTAGTGTCGAAGCGGAATCATCGGCGTAGGTCACGTCGATAGGGCCTTCTTCGAAAACAATGACGTAGTCCTCAACTTCGCCGTCCGCGGCTTCACCGGTTGTTGAGAGTCCACCGGCGGTGCTCAACCGGAACCTCGCGGCTTTCGATCCAGCGACGACTCCGGCAGGTACGGAGAAAGAAACGCGATTGTCACCGGAGGCCAAGTCTAGTGATGTTGTGATCTGTTCGCCTATGTCGTCCCAATCGCCATCGGCGTTGAAATCTATCCAGGCATCCAACCGCCCGGTTCCATTGGCCGCGACATCGACGTAAGTGATCGAGCCTTCCGCCGACGCAACCATGGGACCTGAAACAACAACTCCGTCGTCATTTGTATCACTTGCAGCATTCTCGCTCTCGATGCCATCTGTTTCATCCGTCACGCCGCTGCCTAGGAACAAGCCTCCGCCGAGCACGTGGCGAGCACCGTCATTGGCGAGAGTGACGGGGAATCCAGCAGGGGCGTCGCCAAAGTCAAGGAGGACAGCCGAGACGACATCGATGGTGACGGTTGTTTCGACGTTTGCGAAATTCGCATCCGCAGAGACAAACTGAACCGAGAGCGTTTGGTCGTTGCCAAGCCCAAGGATGGTTCCGGCCGCGGGTGTGTAGATGAATGTTCCGGGAACACCACCTTCAACGGTCGCGTTCAGCTGCTCTGATGAGATCGCTGTACCTTCGGTGATGGAATCAGGTTCATTCCAAACGATAACCGGCGTCGCTTGTTGAACCTCGAGCGTGACAGTTGCGTTGACCACGTTGTAGTTGTCAGTGTCATCCGGCGTGAACATCACCGAGAGATCCAACATGCCGGCGGCACTTGGGATATCGCCAGGGTTGAAATCGTAGACGTAGGTTCCCGGCAGCGGCCCACCGATACCACTGGCGGTTGCACTTTGCATTTCAGCGGTGAGTGCATCTCCAAATACGATCGGATCAGGTGTCACCCAGGTGATTAACGGATCTGCTTTGAACACATCGATGGATGTCGTGGTTGTTGCCGGCGGTATCCCAATGTCCAAGGGTGTGAAAGTAACGGACAACGTTTGTGCTAGGCCGGCGTTAAGCGTCGTTCCCACGGGCGGCGTGAACTCAAAGGTTCCTGTGACGTCACCCTCGACGGAGACTTGGTTGTCTAACTGCGTTGCTGACAACGGTGTTCCGAAGACAATCGGGTCGGATGAGTCAAAGGTGATGTTTGGCGGAGGGACATTCTCAATGGCACCGATGTCAGGTGCCGAATCGATCACTCGATCACGACCGCGGGCGTCAACGGGAAGTGCTTCGGCAACATCAATATCGCCGTCGGCATCCAGAACATCTGCCGGCAAGTTGGCGGTGAGCGATGCGTTGATCACAATCGATCCTTCGGCCGCCTGACGCGTCAGGATCCTTCCGCCGTTATCAGCGAGTGCCAGAAGGTTTGGCGTAAGAGAATCAGATCCAGAGCCGCCAATCAGGTTTCCATTTGAGTCCGGGGTGACGCCGCCGCTTCCATTTGGCGTTCCCGCCGTCAATCCGCTGCCGGTGTTGTCACCGATAAGAGAGCTTGCCAGTGTCACCGTGGTCGCCTGCAAGTCAGCGGCCGTCGAGCCGGTGTTGTCCGCTACGATCGAAGAAGTGATTTCATGGCTTCCCGTTGATGGAAGGCTAACGCCACCGACGGATCCCTCATTGTCGACGATTGTGACGGCGTGAAACGCGTTGCTGGTCGATAAAGTTCCAATCGCACCCGCGCCGGTCGTCGTAGTGTTGCCAGTGAATGTCGAGTTCACAGCAACCAGGTTTCCAGCGGAGCCAACCTGCACGGCCCCTGGACCTGAAATGGCCTGGTTTCCGAAGAAGGTGCTTCCCAAGATGTTGATGTCACCGTTATCAAAGGCGATTGCGCCTCCAGTCCCAGCCAACGAATCGGAGATCATGACAGCATCGAGTGAGAGATCTCCCGAATCCAAGTGTCGAATCGCACCTCCACCACTAATTTCAAACGAAGTACCACCGACTAGGTGCAGGCCTTCAATCGAAAGATCGACGTTAGGTGCGGTGACTTCGAAAATTCGGTGGTTGCCGCCGTCGGGTGTTTCGATGGTGAGATTGGTTGCTCCGAGTCCAACCAGTCGAACAGAATCCTGAATCGACAATACACCGCTGGTCAACGTGATCGTGCCACCATCAAGTTCAGGCGAAAAACGAATCACTTCTTCGCCAGGGTTGGTGTTGGCTTGAAGGAGCATCTCACGCAGCGAACGATTGCCCGGGCTGAAGTTTCCGTTGATGACATCATCAAGTGTGTCAACGATCAACTGAGCCGTTGCAGGTTGTTCGACCGCACCCATGTCGACTGTATTGGTTCCGCTACTCGATGCCGCGATTCGGTCAAATCCCGTCCCGCGAGCGTCATTGGTCAGGGTGACATCATCAGCCGTGCCAATCAAACCATCCGGCCCAATATCAATCGCCAGTGCGTTGTCCCCTCGATCAAGGGCGGGGCTCGAGCTCCCCGTGTTGTGCGTTTGCAGAGGACCACCATTTGACGCTAGAGGCAAGAGCTGCGCGTCGGCTGGCGATCCAGTCGTACCGATGATGTTGCCGTCCGCGTCGGGTGTGGCTGAAGGTGTCAGGCCACCATCGGTCTCGGTATCGAAAGCGATGCCGATCAATGAATGCTGGATACTTAAGTTGGCCAAATCATTTGGTCGATTGAGGTCCGGTGCAACTGGCGCGGAGTTCCCCTGGAGGATCGAATTGTGGATCAGAATGATCGGGTCGGCTTGATTGGAAATCGTTCCGAAGAGAGTTCCGATGCCGCCACCCGACACGAAAGCAGTGTTCTCGGTAAGCGTTGAGTTCACGATATGGACCGTCGCGGAATCAGACTTGATCGCACCGCCTCGTTGATCGGCTCGGTTGTCTGAAAACGTCGTGTTGCTGACCCCAACGGATCCCGCGCCCGCAAAGATACCACCACCATCCGTACGAGCTTGGTTATCAACGAAGAGCGAATCGACGATAGAGATTACGCCGCGAGAACTCGAGATGCCCCCACCACTTCGAACAGCCAGGTTGGTCTCGAAGATCGTTGATTCAATTCGAACGTTGCCGTCGGAGACACTCAGTCCACCGCCGCTAGACCGGATGCTCTGGTTGTTTCGAACTTGAGAACCCGTCAGAACAACGTCGCCAACCTCGGCATGAATCGCGCCGCCGACATACGAAGATGTGTTGTTAGAAAACTCGGTGTTGTCTGCGGTGACGTCGCCATCACCCCCGTAGATCGCACCGCCGTCGCCAGCGGAGGTGTTGCCCGAAACCACGCTACCGGTCAGCAGAACATCTCCACCTGCAGCGTAGATGGCTCCGCCGTTGTAGCCGGCGTATGAGTTCTCGTTATTGGTAATGTTCGAGTTCGTGATGACGATTCTGCCATCACCGATATGGTTAATCGCTCCACCGTCGCCGTACTCGGCTTCGTTATTGTCGAGCGTTGAATCCGTGATGTTGATTTCACCGTAGTTTGACTGGATGGCTCCTCCACCCGCGTAGGTCGAACGGTTGTTCGAGATTTCCGAGCTTTCGATGTTGAGCGTTCCGTCGTTTTCGAGATAGATCGCTCCACCGTTGTTGGCCTCGTTGCCCGTTACGACACTGTTTCGCAAAGTCAGCGGGTCATCGCTTAGCGAATAAATCGAGCCGCCGCCATCGTCCACTCGGCCATCGGTCAGCTGTAGGTTCTCGAGCACCACTGCGCCAGAACCCAAATCGATTTCAAAGTGGCGAACCTGTGTGGTTGGGGTCGCATTGGTTGAGATCGCATTGCGGCTTGTCGCATCGCCGGTGATCGTGACTTCGTCCGTGATGGAAATAGGCGAGGTCAGGACGATGGCACTGGTAACGCTGGCGTCGAAAGAGATCGTGTCAGCGCCCGGCGTCGCGTTGGCGTTCGTAACGGCTTCTCGGAGCGTGCCGGCCCCGGAATCAGCATTGCTGTTGACGATGAAAGACGCCAGAAGACGTCGGTCTTCTAGACGCTGCATTGCCAGTTGAGGCCTTCGACGACGGCCCCCTCTCGGTTTCTTGGCTTGCTGGCGGCGATTGTTTGAATTCCGAAGAAAACCTTCAAACATGGGTGGATGTCTGATTGGAAATGGAATTGATTGG
>JBCCKZ010000072.1:0-13838 GCA_039027135.1 Planctomycetota bacterium | reverse complement strand
GCCCCACCTAGATGAGCTAGCCAATCTCAGGGATTTCGTATCCCTTGCGGCTTTCTCGAGCCAGGAAAGAGTTGGCTTGATCATCGCCGACGATCTCACGGGTTTTGGGATCCCAGTTGAGGTCTCGACCCAGTCGCATCGAGATGTTCGAGAGGTGGCAAATCTCAAGCATGCGGTTGTGAGACCAAACATCTGAGATTGGCTGGGTTCGGTTCCTCATTCCTTCGATGAAGTTCGCCGTATGGTTCTCAGCGATTGGGCCACCGTAGACTTCCTCGATGGCTCCTTCCGGAAGTGGGTTTGCTTCAAGCTCCTCCACCGGTTTGCCCACGATCTTTCCGCGGTTGACGAAGAATCGTCGTCCCGGATCACCTTCGAACATGATTCCATTATCGCCGTCGCTGTTCAAAATCAGCTCAACGCCATTCGGCATATCCACTTTGAGTTGGAAGAAGGTGGCAACGTTGTAGCGATCGTTGTGAATCGGGTTTCCGTCTTTGTATTCGCTTGCCATTTCAAACTTCACTGGTGAAATTTTGCTTGGACCGGTTTCGGTAGCACCTAGAGCCCAACATGCGATGTCAACATGGTGAGCGCCCCAGTCAGCCATACGACCACCCGAATACTCATGCCAGTTTCGGAATGAGTAGTGGCAATTGCTGTAGAGAGGGACTCCTCCTCCGTAGCCTTCACGCAGTTCTGGCAGGGCTCGGTAGTCGACCTTGGGAGCAGGCCCAAGCCACATATCCCAATCAAGGCCTTCGGGGACTGAAACGACGGGAAGAACTGGCGAGGGATTGAACTTACCAATATTGCATGTGACCTTGCGGACTTTGCCGATCCGACCGGCTCGTACCAATGCGATCGCTTGCAAGAAGCGCTTTTCGCATTCGGTGCGTTGCATCGTGCCAACCTGGAACACTCGCCCGGTGGCCTTGACGGCTTTCTCGATCATCTTGCCTTCGGCAATTGTCAGAGTCAGAGGCTTCTCACAATAGACATCCTTGCCCGCTTGCATCGCCTCAATCGCCATCTTGGTGTGCCAATGATCCGGCGATGCGATCATGACGGCATCGATATCCTTGCGGTCGAGAACTTCGCGATAGTCCTTGTAAGCATCGGGCGCCTTGCCTTGTGCTTCTTTTACCTTTTCAACGTGAGCTCCAAGCACGTTCGAATCGACATCTGCTAACGCGGCGAAGTCGGCAAACTTCGTGGATTTTTTAGTGATAGTCCATCCTTGATTTCGCAGTCCAATCGTTGCGAAGACGGGCCGGTCATTGACCAGCTTTGCGCCAAGTGCTTGACTCGATGAAGCTAGGGTCAACCCAGCGGCGCCAGCTGCGGTGCTCTGGAGGAATGTACGGCGATTGTTGCGGCGGTTTTGGTTCATGCAACCGTTAGAGTTCTGCGTGGAGAGGGGATAACGATGTCCAGCCGCAGTTTAAATAAAAGACGCCCAAAATGCGATGTCGTGGCGGACAGATGAGCAACTTTCGTGCGTCTATTCGCTCGCCGCTGACCAGATCTTCGAACTTACCGACCTAAATTGCCGAATGGGCTGCAGTTTGCGTTCGGGTCATGGCTGAGCTGAGTATCTCCAATGCAAAGACGAACTGCAAAATCGTCGTACATCTCAATGGTTTTACGTTTCGTTGTGTCGAGGATTTCGCGGAAGCGTCGAGCCCATTGTGTGTGAGCTAGGGCTTTTTATTCCGACGAGCTTCGATTCCCGCGACCTTTTTTAGCTCAGCGTCGCGTGTCATATCGTCGATCTCGGCGGGCTCTACTTCGAACGTTTCAATTTCTTCCAACGGGGGAATCTCTCTCCAACGCAAGTTTCGATACCAGACCGGATCGCCATGGTCTTGGAGTGAGAGCCTTCCGTCCCGTTGATCGAGTGTCCCACCACGACGTCTCAGTAGTTCAACTTCTTCATGCCAGCGAGGGTCGCTGTAGTCAAAACTAACCACGGGTTGGCCATTCAACCAATGCTGAATGACGGATCCTTTGCAAACAATTCGACCTTGATTCCACTGCCCGACTGAAGCGGTCACGTCATGAGACGGTGGCATGCAGAAATACAATGATGCGGCACTCGTCCTAGGATTCTTGCCGTCACGATGCTTGTCGTTGTCGAGGATCTGGTATTCGTATTGTCCTGGGCGATAGTAGATGCCGCTGTTGCTGCCCGGAGCGACTTTCCATTCGAATTGTAATTCGAAGTCGTCGGGTACTTTTGCATCGATATAGGTAAGCGACCCGCCCTTCCCCGTTCGGCTAATCACACCATTCTCGAGAGTCCAGTTCCCGCTGTGCTGCCAGCCCTTAAGCGAGTCGCCTTGGACCAAGTCGATTAACTTGGTGTCTGGCGTTGCCGTCGACTGAGATTTAACGGTGTCCGTTTCGGGTTGCTGGCCTTGCCCGACCGTAAACAGCATTACCGAAGCGAGCATTGGGATCGCTAGCAACGTCCTTATTCCAATCCGTTGGTAAGTCTTCGCTCTTATCGACAATCGCATGGTTTTTCTGAATGGCTAAAAGGTCAGTGGCTGTTATCAGCCAGGACATTCTAACTCATTGGCTGACGATGCTCATCCATGATCGAGACGCGTTGGATCTATTTGCACAACCCCAGTCTGCGAAGAAGCCCAGGTTGGATAAAGACATGTGGCATTCGCTGGTCTTGTTTTCGATGGCCTGATACTCTTCGGAAAGTTGAATGAGATGTAGTCTCTATTGAAAATCGAATGATAGACTGAGTGCATCCCAATCATTCGGAGCCACCTATGTCGGATCATCCTTCCATCACCGAGTTGTCGCTGATGCAGTGGCATTCAAATTTGCGTCGTGGAGACGAACAAGCGATGCAACGTTTGTGGGACATGTATTTTCAGCAAATGGTGGGTGTCGCGAGGAATAAGCTGGCACCTTCACGCAGGGTTGTACGTGACGAAGAAGATATTGCGTTGAGCGCTTTTCACAGTTTCTGCCGCGGGTTTTCTAGCGGCCGATTCGATGGACGATCACAGAAAGATCCTGACGCAGTATGGCCTTTGTTGGTCACCCTAACTCTGAACAAAGCCGTGGACCAAATAAGGCGAGACAATCGTCTCAAGCGTGGCGGCGGGGCCGACGGTGATGTGCGTTGGGCTGCCCAAGGTCCGGAGCTACTAAGTCAACTAGCCGATGCTTCGCCACAACCGGAACTGGTCGCCATGGCGGAAGAGTCACTTCAATCGATGTTCGACGCCATCAAAGAACGTGCCGACGAGGATCTGGAAGCCGTTATAAAGCTGAGTGTAGAAGGTTTATCGACGCCTGAGATTGCAGAACAGTTAGGCTGTTCAAAGCGAACTGTTCAACGAAAGCTTCGAACGGCACGCGAGCTTTGGGAGAATTCAGAGGATAGTTAGCGATACTTGGCGATGGCTCGTGGGAAGCATTGGTGAATTCATGAAAAACCCCACCAACAACGTTGGTGGGGTTTTCGTTTCGTAAGCGTTCTCAATAAGCCACTACGGCGGTGCAGACTACTTGCGAGGTGGTGGGAAGCCAACAACGTGGCGAGGAGGGTGCACGTAAGGAGGGAGAATATCGTCGATGTCGCCGCCGTGAGTGGGACGAGGCCGGCTCTGCGTAGGGCGGCTTCCGAGGTTCATCGGCAGCCGCGATCCCTGACTGGTTTGGCTTTTGGGACGGATGGGTGGTTTCTCGTGGCCCAGTGTGAAGTCTCGCCAATCCTTGGGTGGATCCTTTGGCTTGGGAGCTTGTCCTCGGGCGGTACCTTGAGTGCCCTGTAGATTCATCGGTAAACGCGAACCTTGATTGGTTTGGCTTTTGGGACGGATGGGTGGTTTCTTGTGGCCCAGTGTGAAGTCTCGCCAATCCTTGGGTGGATCCTTTGGTTTGGGAGCTTGTCCTCGGGCGGTACCTTGAGTGCCCTGAAGATTCATCGGCACTCGGCCAAAGTGACCCATTGTCGGTTTATCAGTGGGTCCCCTGAAAGTTGGGAAAGTCGGAGTTGGGCGGCGCGGAGAACGTCCACGTGAGGGTACGGTTTGAGGGCGGGTGGGTGCCCGCTGGTGCATGGTTTGTCCGACACCGGCTCGGCCGAACGAGGAAATTCCACGACGCTGAGCGTCAGCCTCCACACACGGGACGGTTACCGAAATCAGGCCGGCACAGAGCAATCCAAACGGGTTTCGAAGTTTTAAACGCATGATCTGTCTTCAAGCTTGAGGAAATTGATAGTGCACCAAGTTGTGCACGGTGTGGGATTGCCAACCATTCAACCCATGCGGACAGAAATCTAATTTCGCGGTCGGCGGCTCTCGGCCTATCTTCGAACCCCAGGATTATTCTTGTCGCGTTCTGCACTGAATCACGAGTTGCTGGTGTCCCTGCATCACTCGGTTTTTTGTGTTGACAATGAAAACCCCGATCGAATCTTCAATGGAAAATATGAACAATTCTTGGTTCGAAGCCTTGGCGGCAAATGAACCCCAGGCTGTTGAGGAATTTTGGGATCAATACGCTGGGCCACTTCGACGTCTCGCCCAAAAGCAGATTTCGAAAAGTCTTGGAAGACGCGTTGATGCGGACGATGTCTTGCAATCCGCTTGTCGAACATTCTTTCGTCGCATTGGTCAGGGCGAGTTTTCGTGCCAATGCGATGACGATCTATGGCGATTGTTATTGACCATCACCCTTAATAAGGTCCGCATGCAAGCGCGCTATCATTCTCGCCAGTGTCGTGGATTGGAAAGAGAGCGTTCCATGGATTTCGCTGTCGCGATTTCGACAGGATTGGAAACCGATGCAACCACGCAGCAAATCGACTTCGCAGACTATTTGGAGTCGATCTTCCAATATTTTGACATAGAATCACGCGAAGTTTTGCAGCGTATGCTCGATGGCGAAACGCAGGCTCGAATTGCCACTATCATGCGAATCAGCGAGCGAACGGTTCGCCGCATTCGTGTTCGCATCCAAGACCGATTGCAAACCCTTTTAACCGAAGACAATGACCGCTGATTCCTCTGCAAAACTGAGGAAAATAAATGGAAGCCACCGTTGATGAAGCGAAACGACGCGAGTTTGAGTCCGATTGGGCGGTCAAGGATACGATCGAGATAGGTGACTACTTGCCCGCCGAGGATAGCAATAGTTATTTGCCGACCTTGGAGGAATTGGTGTGCATCGACATGGAGTTCCATTGGGAGTCTTTGGCAAGAACACCCGGCAGTCCCAAACGATTCCTGGAGTGGTACCTCAAGCGTTTCGCGGCGCTCCAGGAACCATCCATCATCCAAAGGCTGGTCGATCATGAAGCCTGGGTGCGCCGACGCTCTTCGAGCCCGGCGAAACCTGAGGAATACTTGAAGCGATTTCCGGAGATTACCTTTACCGATTCGACGTACCGGCGGTTGATCAGCCAGTGCAAGACGGTCGAGTTGGAGCAAGACAATCAACAGGGGGGCTCAGACCAATGGGGCTTCAACGAGCCCAACATCTTGCCCAGTGAAATCGAAGGCTACCGTGTCGACAGCGAGCTCGGACGCGGTGGAATGGGTGTAGTTTTTTTGGCTCAGCAAGAGTCGACGGGCCGTCAAGTTGCCATCAAGGTGGCAACCATCGGGAACCTCCCGGAGAATATTCGTGCAGAACACCTGAGCCGAGTTCAGCAAGAAATCCGTGCATCAGCCAGTCTTCGTCATGACCACATCATGCCAGTATTTGAAGTCGGCGAAGTCAATGGACAGCCCTATTACACGATGCCGGTTCTTGACACGGATTTGGGTTCATTGTGCAAGCGGAATCCACTGGACGGTCGTCTGGCCGCCAACTACCTCTCGCAAGCAGCTCGCGGTGTCCAGGCTGCACACGAAAGCGGATTGCTGCATCGTGATTTGAAGCCGCAGAACTTGATGCTCGATCGATCGAATGATCGCGTTTTGGTGACCGACTTTGGGCTGGCGAGATGGCAGTCCGAATCTCAAGAACTCACTCGAACTGGACAATTGCTCGGAACACCTACTTTCATGCCACCTGAGCAGATCAAAGACGCAACGGCGGTGGATGTGCGAGCCGATGTGTACGCAATGGGCGCGACGCTCTATCACCTGCTGACCGGTCGGCCACCGCTGGTGTGTTCGGAAATCGCGGAAACCCTTCGTCAAGTCATGGACGAGGATCCGATTTCAGTGCGTCAACAAAATCCATCTGTGGACGTTGATTTGGAGACCATCTGTATGCGGTGCCTGCAGAAAGAGCCCGCTCTTCGTTACGCTTCCGCTGCTGAGTTGGCTGATGATCTTGATCGATACCAACTTGATGAACCGATTGTCGCTCGACCTTTAGGGGTTCTCGGTCGGCTCAATCGCTGGCGACGCAGGAACCCGACTCCAGCCAAGCTGCTGGCTGGCTTGTTGGCAGCTTTGATCGCGTTGGCAATGGTTGGGTGGCTTGGTTGGGAGGCGACCAGCAGACAGTTCACTCGCTATCAGGCGAGTATCCGACAAGGGCATCGGATCATTGATGATCTTTTCGGGTTCATCCGTAGTGAACCGATGTTGCAGAGACCTGGCGATGAAGAGCTTCGAAGACGTTTGCTCGAACAGGGTCGCAAGCACTACGGGAACTTAGTCCAAGTTGCCGCTGAAGATGAAACGCTGGCCGTCGATCTTGTCGTCGCAAGCTTTCTGCAATCGGTGATTGAGTTGGAATTAGATGGCCCGGCCGTCGCTCTCGAGTCATTGAATGCTTCGTTTCGACGGGCTGATCGGCTACCCAAGCAGCTACGTTCAAACGTTCAAGTTAGCGTCGCGAAAGGCGATGCTTGGAACTGCATGGGAAGAGCGAGGCGACAACTTGGCGAAACCGTTAAGGCGATGGAGGCCTTTGACGAAGCTGTCGCCATTCGTAGCCGTGTCGTCAATCAAACTGGTTCGATGGAGTCTCAACGTAAACTTGCAAACGCGTTGATGACCCGCGGTTTAGTTCGCATGCGATTGCAACGTCTGGACGAGGCTGCTGAAGACCTGAAGTCGGCTCAGTCCAAGAGGATTGAGCTGCTCAAGGAGCATCCAAACGACTTGAAGTTGCGTCGAGACTATGCCCAAGGGGTTTTCAACGACGCTCGTTTGAAAGCTCTTCAAGACCAGTTGGCGGAGTCTCTGGAGAAAGTCAATCGGGCTTCGGTTCTGTTCAATGAACTCATCAGCGAAAACCCCACGATTTCAGAGTTATTGATTCGACGAGTGCAGTGCCTGCAAACTCGATCATTGCTTGAGCAGCAAATCGCCGGATCCAACCACGATTCAGCATTGAGTGTTGAACCTTTGGAAAGCCAAACCCTATCTGAGGCCAGCGAGTTACTTCGCCGTCTCTCGAATCTCGCTCCCATGAATCGGTCGTATCTGCTGGAGCTAGCGACTTTGCACCATCAGATCACCGATGGTTTTCTAATGACCGGGCAGACCAAAGAAGCCTCCAGTGTGTTGGGCAGGGCCGAGTCCGAGATCCTCTCGCGAATTGTTTCTGAATCACCTCAGATCGATCTCGTTCTTTGTAAGTTGCACCAGCGAAGATTATCAGGACTGCTAGAACTCGAGCGTGGTGAATTGGATTTGGGGCTTCAAACGCTAGAACAGGCCCTCAAAGATTGGGAATCGGCGACTAAGTCTCTTTCAAGTCGAGATGCTGACCCCAACAGCGAATGGCAAGGACTACGATCGGAGTTGGAGCAATTGAAGCGAGATCTAGCGGATGAAATCCAGTAACCTCTCCACGCTGCTCGAATCTTGATCTGACCGTTTCCCGAATGCTTCGGAGGGCATCTTTTTTAAGCCGATAGCATCTTCGTACCTGCTTCGTGTTTAGGTGCGAAGCGTTATCCGAAACCCTTGGCGGCTATCGTCGCATCACGGCGTACCAAGGTCAGCAAACGTCGATCCCTGAAAAACATCGGAAATGCCTCCCAATCTTCTGAAAGAGGAGAGCTCCCACCGGAGGATCGATGAGCGAGTGGACGATAAAGGAAGAAAGTATTCATGTCCTTGGCTCAGTTTCACGGCGTTTGTTGCCGTAAGCTCTATGGTTCAACGCCTGCTCCAAATCGTGTCGCTTGGGATCGTATTAGCGACTTGCCTGCACGGACAGTCGACATTGCCGGCTTCGGATAGCTCAGGGACGCAGGTTGGCGGCTCGGCATCTTCTGATACGGCGAGTCTGCCATTGGTTGCGGAGCCGCTTCCCGGGACTTCGCAAACGCGTCTGACTACTCCAGATCGGTACGTTAGCTCCCTGGTTTCGCTTTTCAACGCAGACCAATCGACATCGAGCGCCAGACAACTATCGCGTTACTACCAATCGCGGAGCCGATCGAATGTTCTTCGAATCCCCGAAATGTTTGGTGACTTTCGTTCACCAGGAAATCAGGCCTTGGTGACATTGGGAACGTTCAATTCGCTTTCATTCGAACTGCCAGTCGCTGCCGGGATTGGTGGCCTTCGTATTGCCGAGGATAATCAAGCCTTGCCAGCAGACCGTTTCTGGTTTGCTTACAACCACTTCGATGATGGCTTGCAAATCGATGCGAATGGTCAGGGTGCGACACCCAGTAACGATCAATCTCTGAATCGTTTTATCATCGCCCGAGAATTCTTGTTGGACGAAGGTCGCACGTCGTTGGAAGTTCGGCTTCCATTCGGCTCAGCCATCAATGTCAGTGACAATGCCGTGACGGGTTTAGCCGGTGGAGCCTACCGTTTGGATTCGGATAGCATAGGGAATCTCAGTTTCATTCTAAAACGATTGCTCTATGGGGATGGCTGTATGGCGGTCTCGACTGGCCTTGGGGTCGAAACTCCTACCGGTTCTTCAGCAAGCTTCACGACGGCTGACATCAACATTACGCAGGAAGTCGATTCCGTCCACCTAGTTCCGTTTATCGCAGCGAGCGAACGCGTGCACCGATGGTTTGGTCACGCGTTCGCGCAACTCGACATCCCCATTGGCGATGATCCGATCGTCGGCCGTCTCAGCCCTGTTAGTGCAATCACGACGTTGGCAGAAATCGAAGCGGCTCCCCAACTTGGTTTGGACATCGGGTTAGGTTATTGGCTGAAACCAAAACGTTGTGAATCTGACTTTGGCCTCGCAGCAATTGCGGAGCTTCATTTGACGACGGGTCTCGGCGACGCGGATTCAGCGACCGCGGTAGACGGTCCGACAACACTTTTTCTCAATAATCCAGTGAGTGTATCGGACGATCTGTTGAACGCGACATTCGGTGTGATCGCGTCACCGGGGACCGGATGGTCGATTCGTTCGGCGATCGTAACGCCTCTGCGCAGCCAGCGGGTCTTCGACGTTGAAGCCATTGTGCAACTGAACCGAACGCTATAGCGATATTCGCCCACCATCTTCGAACGCTTCGCGTATCTTTGGGACGCGGCCTACATGTCGATGGCGCGCGGCCTACATGGTGAGATCGCTCGATTAGCCCTTAATGTCCCAAAGAGGGTAGGGCTCAGAAATAAACTGGATCGTTGTAAGACTCCGCTTGCCCAGAGTGGACGCAGTTCGAAGCGATCGCATCTCGCGATTTTTGTACTGCACGACCATGCGGAAGAAATGCTTTCACGCTCACCGACGGCTGGCACCTATCAGTGATCAGAGCGGCAAATTACCAAGCTTATTTGGCAATCTCCTGTCCGGTCGCGTTGGTGGATTGGCAATCTCTGAGGAGATCCTGCTCAAAATTTCGCGTTACAAAATCTCCGATCCATGTCGCAAATCAAATCAACCCAAGGGGGCCTGATCAATGACGGCAAGCAAGCGTTTCACGATCGTACGTCTATCATTGAACGATTTTCCGGCTTGGTTTTGGGTGGTTTCATTATTTGGCAACTTGGATATTTGGCCATTGCCAATGTCATGGAAACGACGCCTGTTGTGGTTCGAAGATGGCCCGAAACGCACCAGCAGGTGACGAACCTCATTGATCAAAGTCGAAGTGAAGAGTCGTCATTGAATCAATCGATTTCTTCCCGGGTGATGCAAGCGGTCTATCGTTGGGGGGATCGCACGGCTCAACCACAAAGATGGTCTCTATTCGCTCCCAACATTGCGAATCAGTCTGGATTCCTGGCCCTCGAATTGAGGTGGGAAGGCGTAGATGAGTCATCGTGGTGGTACTCTGAAAATGAGCCGCTTGATCCGGGGAGCTATTGGCGAGCGACTGGAAATCGCTTTCATAATGTTGAGCAAAACTTGCGGATCACCTTTGCGGTGGCTGAAGCGGAGTCCGATGCCGACGCTCGGAAACGATGGTCTGATGAGATCAAACGCAAGCTGGAAACGCATTGCGACGTCATGATGGCGTGGATGCGTATTCGGTTGAATGACTTCCATGACGCGTATCCAGATGTCGCAGTGCCAGACGAGGTGACGCTGCATTGCCGCGGTTTCCAGATACGGGTTCCCGATAGCACCGGGAGAACGCGGAACGAAGCACTTCCCTACACGCTTGCGATCGCCCGTTGGCGACCATCATGCGAGTCCCCACCAGACGTTCTTCCGCTCGAGGCATTCGACCATCTTGAGAATCGCTTTGTTCAGCAATCCTTTGCACTGGAGACCAGGTGATGACAACAAGAGCGATAACTCGCGTGGGGATCTCACCTAGGCTTCCCGGATGGCTTGGGCGTTCGACCTGGTGGAATGTACCGATACCCGCTGAACCAGTCGCCGCACTACGGATTCTTGTTGCGATGGTTCTGTTGCTTGATCAGCTCGGGACGATATGGCCTCAATTCTCAAGCCTGTTCGGCTTGGGTAGTACAGGTGATCCCGAGTTCTTCGCCTGGTTCTGCAATGGTTCCAGTTCGCATTGGTCCGTTTTGAACGGCATAGGGGATCTCAGTGTGTTGCGTTTGGCCTTTGGTGTGTGGTGCGTGGCCACGTTTGCCATGATGATCGGATGGAACACTCGCCTAGCGACGGTAATCGTGTGGGTTTTGTCCGTCTCGTTCAACAACCTGAATCTTTATTCCATCAATGCTGGCGATCATATACGGAGCATCATTCTGATGTATCTGATGCTCACGCCATGTGCGGCGGTTTGGTCGATCGATGCGTTGGTGCGGCGTAGGGGGAGCGATTCATTGCGGGTCGTTGTTCATCCGTGGGGGATGCGTTTGCTGATGATTCAGTTCGCATGGATGTACGGAACCAGCGGACTTTGCAAACTGTCGGGGCAATGCTGGCCCGCTGGCGAGAGTCTGTATTACATCATGAACGACTTGAGCGTGACAAGGTTCTCTTCCCAAGCCTTTCCCGTCCCCTTTCTGTTGACGCGTTTGTGCACTTGGTCAGTCTTGGCTTGGGAGGTTCTTTTCCCGGTGTTGATCTGCTTTCCTAATCTGCGCCGCCCCACGTTATGGTTCGGCTTTGCCATGCATCTGAATATCTTTCTGACCATGGATTTGGGATGTTTTCCCCTTTACGTGTTGGCCGCCTATGTGCCGTTGATTTGGTGTTCACATTCGGGTGAGGTTCAGTCGCGAATTCTCGCTTTCGCGCGAAAACGCTGTCGCAGTTTCCTTTCGTCGGCGAGTTGTTCTGTGATGTCACGAAACGACTCCGCCCTGTTACTCGAACACAGAAAGAAACCACAATGCCTGCGTCCAGAATAAGCCTATTGGTATCGATTTTTTGCTCACTTGCGATCCATTCCAGATCCGTCCCAGCCCAGAGTGCTGAGGAGGCGTTCAAGCAACAGCAAGAGCTAGTGGAGCAGCTTCAAGAAGCCAAAGAGGCGACCGAAGAACCTGTCGATCCACCAGCCTTCCCGTTCGTATCACCTGAAGCCTCGCTGGGATCGAGTCTCGTCGCACCGAGTCTCGTCGGGCCGGGGATCGTGCAGGGGGCGAATTGGCCAGGACGGCTTCACGTCGACGTTGACTTTCTTGAGCATCGTGGCGTTGTAAAGGTCCTATTGAATGACGTTTTTGTAGGTGGCGTTGCCCACTCGATGGGACTACTTCCCGGCGACATGATCGTTGGTGTCAATCATCAGTTGATTCGAAGTCAAGATGAGTTTCGTCGCATTATTCAAGGTCCTATTGCCCCGGTACTGCATGTTCAATCAATTTCAGGTCACGTACGCGTCGTTCAGTACAGAGCCATTACAGCGAATGGCTATTTCGCTGGAGTCAACGGCCACTTGGACTATCGAAACGAGTTCGTTGTCGACTTCATCGCACCGCATGATCCCTTGACGCAACACCTTGGGTTAAGGCGAGGAGACAAGATTTTGGCCATCGGAGGGCAGCCGATCCATAGTGCTGCTCAGTTGAAGTCGATTATCAAACCGTATCAGGGGCAGGTGGCGATCGTGCTGCTTCGTGACGGACGGGTTGATCCTGAAACCATCCTGTTTCGATAAAGAAATTTGAGATTTCTGAAAGGATCCAGCGTGCGGGCTGTACCTGGCTGTGATGAGTCCGACTTCCGTCGGTACTGAAAACTCCAAATGAAGACGTCGAACAATGGTCCGCCACAATCAAAAATCAAATCTTTTTTCCCGCTTAATTGGTTCTCGGAGTGCTTTCTTCAGCATCCTCCCCTGTCGATTCCCTCATTCGAGAGTCTTCGGCCAAGCGTTTACTCTGACTGCCGTCCTAGCACTGGGAGCATCGATCGGTTGTAACGTCGATAATGAGAGACTTACTGAGTCCGAACCAACAGCTACAGTGAAGGATGAGCCCCAAGACAGCGATCGGGAGAGTGTGGGAAGCTCTACTTCGATCCCTGAAGAGATCCCAGATGATATCTACCTTTCCAGTGATCCGAAATCAGTCGAATTCACAAAGGCCAATGGCACAATCAAGTTGATACTCGATTATGAGGCAAGTGACTTCGATGAATTTGTCAAAGCTAATCAGGACGGCATGGTCGGGAAAGGCTGGGCGATAATCGCATCCAGTAATCTTGCGATGGGAACAGTTACCAATTTTTCAAAAGAAGATCAGAAGTGCACCGTTTCGATTGGATCACCTGATGCTCAGATGATTAAGGTGGCCGTCATATTGCCCGGCCGCTGAGGCAAACCAGTTTGATCGCAGTGCTTGATAACTCAGAAGCAAAGCAAAAGAGATGATCATTCCGCCAACGACGATCATCAAGATGGTGGGTATTCCGATCAAGGAACCGACGATGACCTTCGTTATATTCCCATTGTCTGCTTTCCTTTCGAACCACACTAGTTTTGTTTGTTGGCCTGGTGGGTTTTCCTCCGCCAGGCCAACTAGAGGGGCTATTTGGTTCAGCCAAGATTGAATAGCACTTCGGGTAACTTCTTCTGAGCTCGGGCAAAGAATTAAGCTAATCGCTCGCGGCTCCAATGAAGGGCATTGCCGGTAGGTTCTCCAGCCAAATCAATGAAGCTTGGACAGAGCGTGGTCCGTGTTTGGCCGGATGCTCGGCAGAGTAGCGAAACACGTCGATCATCTATCGTCGTCGAGAAAATGATTCGGCGTTTTTATTCGACTTCATCGAAATCCATTTCGCGATAGGTAGAGTTGAACTGGGCAACCTGGTCTTTGAAGGTTTGCGAATCGTGCAACGGACGACAAACGATATTTTGGAAAAGCTCTCAGATACCGTTTTGCGGGAGCACAATGATTGAGAGGGCATTTGTGCACGTTGCTTCTTGTTGGCTTTGAGTGATGACGTCCAAGTCAATGAAAGGACCTTTATTTGTCACAAAGCCAATCGATCCCCTCACGAAGCAAGTCGAATACAGGCCCTTTCCAGCCGTGGCCTCCTGG
>JBCCKZ010000071.1:0-13886 GCA_039027135.1 Planctomycetota bacterium | reverse complement strand
CAGAGGAAACTTGCGAAGCGCTTCAACGGACGCCTTTGTGAAGAATGACATGAATCCAAGCTTGACGCCGTGCTTTTCTGCAAACGCATCTTTGTATTGGCTACGAACGGCCATGACGGGCGCCATGTCAATCTCATTGAACGTCGTCAATAACGCGGCCGTCTGCTGCGCTTCGACAAGGCGATTGGCAATCGTTCGTCGAAGCATGCTCATCGGTTTCACCTCTTCCGATCGGTGGGGTGAAACATCACTCATCAAGGTTCCTGAGATCGGTGTTGAAGTTGCCGGAACGGATGGTGGCATCATCGATGTTGGAGCCGGCGGAGCGACCGCCGGGGGGGGAGCGGGTGCCGGCGTTGCGGCGCCACTTTCGATGAAATGCTGAACGTCTTCTTTCAACAGTCGACCACCTGGCCCTGTGGCGGGAACCTGATCAGCCTGCAGGCCGTGTTGATCGAGCAAGCGTCGGGCTGCCGGCATGACAAATGAGCTCTGACCAGCCGGTGATGATGATGGCGCTGGCTGAGAGCTCTTTGTTGGGGCAGGCGGACTTGGTTTTTCGCTCGATGCAGGTGATTCGCTGGCCGGTGAAGCCGGCGGACTGGTTGCTTCCGCGTTGGGATCGATCATTGCGATCGATTCACCGACGTTTGCGAACTCTTCGGAATCCTTTGTGATCGCTGTCAGCACACCCGCTGAAGGAGACGGGATTTGGACTGATGCTTTTTCAGTCTCTATTTCGACAAGATCTTCACCCGCTTGGACATAATCGCCAACCGACTTGAGCCACTGACCTATCTGAACTTCGGTGATGGACTCGCCCACATTGGGGACTTCAACAGCGACTTGGCTCACGAGATTTTCGTTCTCTAGCTGGGTGGTGGAGTTTGCCGAAGAACCCAACCCGAGGCGTCAGTGAGGGACGTGGAAATTACCTCACTGACGCCTCGGGTTGTGATACGGTTCGATGCCAGCCCAATTTCCTTGAGGTTTCCTGGCATCAATCCACCTTACCAGTGCACGCAGCACTCGGGTAGTCAAGCATTGCGGATGCTGGTTTAGTTTTGCTCAGTGCTTCCGAGCTGAGCAAGTACCTGCAGCACACCATTGAGGTGTGCGAGTCTCGGTCCAAAGCGATCGACAAACTCACCGAGCATGTACTCGCCCTCGGCAAGGTATTCTCCGCTGTCATCGATTTCGTCGGCCATCGTTCGCAAAAACTCAGTTTGGACTTGGCTTAGCGTCTCTGCGGCGCGGCGGCACTGTTTCGCTAAGTGTGGATTCGCAGATTTCCATTGCTTAAGTTCCGCAGCACGCTGCTGGTTAGTCGCCGTTGCGGCCTGGACTAACTCACCGAGCAACTTGTTTTGCTCTTGTTGACCGGCAACTAATTGTCGGAGCAATTCAATCATGACTCGATCGCTGTTGCCGGCTGGCTGACCGGATTCCGATTCCGGGGAAACATCGATGCGAAACATGGGTGAAACCGGTTCGTGTTCAAATGACATGGGCGTGAGTTTCGCGGTGAGGCTGGGGAACATCCATTGACCGGCCCCCGCCTGCCGGTCGGGCCGAGTATAACCTCACGTCTTTAGGTTTGGGAACCAATTCGACGAGCGTCGTCCTTTTTTGCCTGGCATGCGGAAAATCCCAATCGTTACGACCGCACAATCCGATCAAGTTGCCTGGCCAGTCATGCCGAGGAAAACGGATAGTCAGACGTTTCGGGTTGCTAAGCAATTCCGAGTCGCTGACGATTCCTCCCGCAACATGATAGACATAAGGAAATCCGCGTATGGCACAGGGTCGGCCAGCGGCGATTGCTTACCTAACGATTGTCCAAGATGATCGAACCGGATGGACGGGAGGTCTGCTCGTCTTGGGCGTTGGCGGACGTCCGCTGGAATTTCAATGCACCTTGCCAGTACGGCCTTCGCGTACGCACGAGATACTATTCGGATCAAGCTTGCGAGGGCACCTGATCAGCGAAATCATCGCGCCGGTCCTCGTTGAGAAGTGTCGCACTCCCATTGGCCTTCTGTGTTGTGATCAACCGGAGGTTTTCCGGCTTGGCGATACCAGTGTGTTTCCGATTGGTTTGGTCCGGCAGGCCGCTCAAGTCGAAGAGGGACCGATCGACGCAGACACCCTCCCTCAGTGTGAAACTGTCGAGCTCGCGGGATCATTAATTGATGTTCCGATGGAACGTCATGAGGGCGCGCTTTCCATCGTCAATGAACTGGCTGACATTCCGGATGCAATCGAGCCATTCGAGAGGATTCGCGAAGCCATTCGTGAAGCACAGGCACAGATCGCCGCCGCTGCTTCAGCCAACATGACGCCCCAACGCTTCAGTCAGTCTCGAGCGGCTTGAGTCCCATGAGTCCGCTCGCGACCGCCTCGATCAATCAAGACGTTTCGATAGACGTGCTTTCGTGGATTGATAACGAACGAGCTCGAATCGCTGACTCGCCTCAGCTGCGGGTTGACGCGATCAAGCCGCGTGTGTTGCCGATCGCTATCAAACCCATCCGACCTAAGGTAACTGGGTTTCAGTTCCCAGAAGCTGCTGCGTGGCAACCCGCGGAGGTCAAGAAAGACCCGGTACGTCCGGAAAAGCCAAAGACCGTCAAGTCGGCTCTATCAACACCGACGAAGCATCACCGCATCAAACCACCATCGGATGTCATCAAGCTCGAAGACCGGTTGTTTTATCTGTTGCAACCGCCTTTGGAACTGTTGGTTCGAGGTGATCAACTTGATTTTCCGTTCGAGCCGTTTCCCTATCAATTCGACGGCATTGCGTTCCTCTTCTCGCGTCACTCGGCCATCCTGGCCGATGAGATGGGGCTCGGCAAAACCATGCAATGCGTCAGCACGATTCGACTATTGCTTTGCAGCGGACAGCTGCGAAGTGTGTTGTTGGTCTGCCCCAAGCCTCTGGTAAGCAATTGGCTACGCGAGTTCAGTGTTTGGGCGCCCGAAATACCCATCACCGATATCAGCGGCAATGCGGCTAAACGCGAGCTGACTTGGCGAAGCCGTGAGTTCCCCGTCAAGGTCGCCAACTACGAGCTATTGATGCGAGATCGCGAGATCATCGTTGATGAGTCGATTCACTTTGACTTGGTTGCGCTTGATGAGGCTCAGCGAATCAAGAATCGAAGCAGCACGACCGCGGAAGTAGTTTGTTCGATTCCTCGTACGCGGTCCTGGGCTTTGACAGGTACGCCTGTTGAAAACTCCCCCGACGACCTGGTTGGTATCTTTGAGTTTCTTTCGCCTGGGTATCTCCAACCAGGGCTGCCGTTAAACGAGATGGCCTCGCGAAGCCAAGATCATATCCTTCGACGGACGAAAGATATGGTGCTTGATAACATGCCGCCAAAGCTCTACCGGGACGCCGACCTCGACCTGACTCCCGAACAATGGGAGACCTACACCGAAGCTGAGGAATCCGGTGTTGTCCGTTTGAGTGATATGGGTGAGGAGCTCACCATCCAACATGTCTTTGAATTGGTGCTGCGGCTCAAACAGATTTGCAACTTTGATCCGGTCACCGGATCAAGTGTCAAGCTGCAAAGGCTTGTCGCGGACATGGAAGAAATCGCAGCCAGCGGCAAGAAAGCGATATTGTTCTCCCAGTGGGTCAACTGCATCGATAAGATGCGTCCGGAACTGGAGCGATTCGGGCCTCTGGAGTACCACGGACGCATTCCGCATAAACAACGTGAAGGCGTTATCGACCAGTTCAAGAATGATCCCGATAGTCACATCATTCTGATGAGCTATGGCGCGGGCAGTGTGGGATTGAACTTGCAGTTTTGCGAGTACGTCTTTCTGTTTGATCGATGGTGGAATCCAGCCATTGAGGATCAAGCCATCAATCGAGCCCATCGAATTGGCGCCGCTGGAGCCGTCACAATCACTCGGATGATGGCGGCTAATACGATCGAGCAACGCATTGCTGACGTATTGAATCAAAAGCGAGAAATGTTCGACGCGCTATTTGCCAACCAAGATTCCAATCCAGTCAATCAATCGGGCGGGCTAACCAAAGAAGAGATCTTTGGACTATTCGGTTTGAACGCCGCGAAGAAATAAATAACTGCTTTGGAAGGCGTATGCGTTTGCCGTCGAAGTTGCCCTGGAGAAGCTAACACTTCATGACAAGATTCGCAGCGACCCTGTCGTCAGTATCCCCAAACGTGAGCGTTTGCGTCTAACCGGTTGATCTACCCGCGAAGGCCAGGATTACTTCCAGGGGCCGCGCACGTAGTAGACGCCAAACTGATCGGTGTGACTTGGCCAACTCGGCGTCGGGTAGAACGAGCCGGGTGCGGCCGCGCCGGGTGAATTAGCACTTCGACCGTACTGATGATAAACGGGGTACATCAGGTTCTGACTTACACCCCATGAGAGGGTTTGTCGCATGTGAGCTGTTGGAGGTACTACCAAAGCGAGCGGTTGCCCGTAGTTCTGGTAGGCGTAGTTCCCGTGCCAAGGACGATCCATTGCGAAGTTATGCGCCCACACCTGAGTCATGGCGTAGTAGTCGCCTGCTTCGGCTTTCGATGAATCAGCAGTTTGGCTCGCTACGATGACCGCTGCCAGGCCGATGAGCTTGATGAGTTTTCGTCGAAGCATGGGTGATTCCCAATGGATGGTGTTTTGGACGTGATTGATGAATTTCGAAGCCGAATCTCATTTGGCTTGCTTAACGCGGAATGCGTAGCTTGTTCCAGTAAACGTTTTGCACAGCCGTGAAGATGGGCCGGGTGCCGTAGGAAACCTTTGTGCGATTCATTCCGCGACCATTGTCGTAGTACCGGTGGTATCGATCGGTATGTGCATAAAGGTAGTGGTGGGGGTGGAACGGTTGGTAGGTGTAAAACGTGTGCCCGACGAAGGGCGGCACCGGTAGTGGCGAGACGTACAACTGTGCATTGGCGGTGTTGCAGTTGCCCTGAGTGAAGTAGTTGTAAAACAGGTCTGGCTGCCCATAGCCACGTCCAATGCACCCAGCATCTGACGGACTCATGTCTCCGATGAAACCGCCATCGCCCTCGATCACTTCGCCGCCGAGGTCTCCGACGTAAGAGCTGTCGCTGGTTCCGCAATCGGAACACTCCTGTGCTTCCGCCAAGGCTGAGGCGGCGACAGCCACCAGGGCGCAGATCGCGATCGCGAAAATGGTGTGGGCGGAAAGATGACGTTGCAACATTTGGGTTCCTCCCTGAACCTCTGGCGGAATCAACGGCGATGCCACGGCATCCTTGCCCGGCGAACCTGTCCAAATCCAATCATTTCAATGTTTCGGCAGCAAACCAGCGATTCATGTAGTCATCAGCCCAGCCGTGTCGTGACCGATTCGAGTCATGTAATCCCGGCAAGTCGGCAAGCTTTCGTAGGCGTCAAAGTCTTCCAGTCGGGCCACTGGACCAATCTTGTCATTCACCTGGGCGATGTTGTGGGTGTCGGCGAGGGAGTGTCAGGTGACCTTCCCGGGCCTTTTTTTGAAATCTTCAACATCGCAAGGAAGACTCATGTTGGTTCTTACACGCAAAACAAACGAAACCATCCGCATCGGGACGGATATCACAATCACTTTGACGCGAATTCGCGGAAACCAGGTACAGATTGGTATCGACGCTCCACGAGATGTGGCGATTCGTCGAGGTGAGTTGGCGATCCTGGATGATGTCGAACTGGAAGCGAATTTGAACCGTCAGGTCGTTCCAGAGTCATCCATTGAAACAGTTGCAGAGCTGGTCGCGTGACTCTGAACCAATTGAGCCGCAGGGGGAGGCGTACGACGCCTCGGGCATCTAGGCCACGGACCCGACGAGTCGCCAAGACTCCCCGATTCGGCTCATCTGCTCAGCATCCCTCATTCCATTGAGCCGCAGGGGGAGGCGTACGACGCCTCGGGCGTCCAGTCCACGAACCCGACGAGTCGCTAAGGCTTCCCGATTCGGCTCGGTTGATCGCGCTCCGTCGTAACCGGCGACACTAGGTTCGGTTCTTCATCTTTGGATCCAACGCATCTCGTAGGCCATCACCCAAGAAGTTCAGGGCGAACAACGTCAGCGCAAGTGCGGATCCTGGAAACAAAACCATCCACCAGAAGACTCGAACGCTCGACAACGCGTCGATACCGTCTTTTAGCAGCAATCCCCATGAAACGTCCGGGGGCGAAACCCCCAAACCCAAGAATGAGAGGAAAGCTTCAAATAACATCACGGCGGGAATTGTCAAAGTAAGGTAAACGATGACGATGCCTAACACGTTCGGCACAAGGTGCCGAAACACGATTCGTACCGACGAAGCACCGACCGTTCGCGCGGCCTCGACGAACTGCTCATGCTTGAGTGATAGAATTTGACCGCGAACTACCCGCGACATCGTCAACCAATAGATTGCTCCGATGATGATGTAAAACACGGTTAGTTGGCTCACTCCAATCGAGTCGAGACGTTTACGAACGCTATCCTCGCTCAGGAAGGTCATGATGAAAATCACGACAAAAATGAACGGTACTGAGTAGAGCGTGTCAACGATTCGCATCATGATCGCATCAATTGTGCCGCCAAAGTAACCCGCGATCGCTCCGTAGGTCACGCCGATAATCAGGCTGACCAATGTCGCAACGACACCCACGGTCAGCGAAACTCTCGCACCCCAAAAAATTCGAGACAAGAGATCACGACCCAGGTGGTCAGTGCCAAAGATCGATGGGAATGCAAAATCACCAAAGACGGCAACACGGGCTCGGCAAAGTGTCCAAGAAATAGGATCAAGCTCATTCCAAAGCTGATTGAAGGGATGCTTGGCACCCATGAGCTGGTCGAGACGTTCTTGTGCGTCCATTCTGGATTCATCATTCGATGCAGCCGCGACCTCGCTCTGCGCGATCGAAATCTTCTCTTCAACGTCATAGAGTTCTGACGTGAGCCGGTTGTCTTTAAACTTTAAATCCTCACGGCTGCCCATGGGAATGAGCGTCAAAGATGGCTCTAGAAACTGACGATTGTTGAGGTCTTTATCGATCGGTGACTGCAGAGGAATCAGCGGCGTAAGGAATGCCAACAGGCCCAGGATTCCGAGTAACCAAAGCGACCCATAGGCGACTCGATTTCGCTTGAGGCGACGCCAAGCGTCCTGCCAAAGCGAGACACCTTGGACCTTCGAAGCGGCTTCCAGAAGTGCTTCTTTGTCGCTTCGGTGTGATGTGTTCTCGAAAGTCGGATCCTCGGCGATGGTCATTGCAGCTTCACCCTGGGATCGATCACTGCATAGGAGATGTCCACGATCGTATTCATGACAAAGAGCAAGACCGTGTAAGTCAGAACCATGCCCATAGCGAGCGTGTAGTCACGCTGGAGCGCCGCGTTAACGAAGTGACTTCCCATTCCAGGCAATGCAAAGATCTGCTCGAGAACGAGCGACCCAGTCAAAACTCGGGCAACGGCGGGCCCAAGGTAGGAAACAACAGGAAGCATCGCGCCGGGCAAAACGTGTTTGAAAATAACTTGGTTCTTGGGCAATCCCTTGGCAAATGCCGTTCGCACGTGTTCGCGCGTCAGCGTCTCAAGCATTCCGGTACGAGTGAGCCGAGCAATGTAAGCTGCGACGGGCGATCCCAAGCAGAGCGCTGGTAGTAAGACTTGTTTGAGCGTTCCCCAGCCGGCAGCCGGAAAGACCTGGATCCCGAAAACGAACAACAAGATCGCGATACTAGCGAGTACGAAGTTGGGAACCGCGATGCCGATGACCGCGGCGACCATCATTGCGTTGTCGGCTGTTGACCCACGACGCACTGCCGAGATGACTCCAGCCGTGACGCCCAAAACGATCGCAAAAAGCAATGCAAAAACAGCAAGTGAAGCTGAAACGGGGAAGCCCTCACCGATCACTTCGGCGACGCTGTAGTCTTCCAACTTCAGTGACCAGCCCAAGTCCCATCGCAAAACGATACTAGCGAGATTATCAAAATACTGTTCCGTGGGAGTACCATCGAGATTGAATCGCTTCTCCATCTGGCGTTCAATCGCGGGAGGCACCTTTCGTTCCGAGCTGAACGGCCCGCCGGGGGCGAGCTTCATCAGCACGAACGATACCGTGAACACTAACCACAGAGTGGCAATCATCCAAAAGAAACGTTTCAGCAGAAATGACAGAAGTTGCGTCATGCTGGTTTCAATCTAACCCAGGTCCGCGAAGGCTGCTTCGATCAATTCTGATTGTTCCAATTGGTGTGTGTTGAGCGAACCTGTACTTGGACTGGCTGACTCATCGCGGCTGATCAAGTGCACGTCGAATCGCTGGGACATCGCGTCGACAAAGTGCAGCTTCAAGTAAGGCCATGATCCCATATTGGTGGGCTCTTCTTGGACCCAGAATATATCCGTGCCCGTGGGCGCTCCCTCTAGAGACTCAAGGATTTCTTCAATCGACAGTGGGTACAGCTGTTCGATCCGAATGATGGCCGCATCGTTGATCTCTTTCTTTGCCCGAGCCGCAAGTAGATCGAAGTAAACCTTGCCCGTGCACATGATGATGCGGCGAGCGTCATCGAGAGCCACCTTTCGGTCGGGCAGAATCTTCTTGAACGAGCCACCCGCGACGATCTCGAGAGGACTTATGCACTTGGGATGACGGAGAAGACTTTTGGGCGTCAAGACAACCAGTGGTTTTCGCCACTTTCGAATCGCTTGGCGACGCAAGAGATGGAAATACTGAGCCGGCGTGGTGGGCTGGCAAACCTGGATGTTGTGCTCGGCCGAAAGAGCGAGGAATCGTTCGGGTCTGGCGCTACAGTGTTCCGGCCCCTGCCCCTCAAAGCCGTGCGGTAAAAGCATGACCAAACCGGAAAGTCGATTCCACTTGTCCTCGGCCGACGCGATGAACTGATCGACGATCACCTGGGCACAATTCCAAAAGTCACCGAACTGAGCTTCCCAGATGGTGAGTCCTTCGGGGTTATCCAATGAGTAGCCATACTCAAACCCTAAGACCCCAGCCTCGGACAGCGGACTGTTGTAGAGTTCGAGTCGAGCTTGATCTTGAGAGAGATTTGCCAGTGGTGTGTATCGTTCACCACTTCGCGGATCATGCAACACCGCGTGACGCTGGCTGAACGTGCCACGTTCGCAGTCCTGTCCCGTCATCCGGATTGGATGTCCCGTCGCAAGTAGAGAGGCGAATGCGGCCGATTCCGCGGTCGCCCAGTCCAAGGACTTTTTGCCGGCAGCCATTTCTCGACGCAAAGCCATGGGACGCTTCAGCTTCTTATTGGCCGAGAATCCGGTGGGCAATCGCGTTAGTGCATCAATCCACTCGGATAGTTTTTTGGTGGGGACAGTCGTGTCGGTCGTTTCGGTCGGTTCCAAACCACCAAAAAACTCTGACCAGTTTGCCGCTAGTGTTTGTGTGTCGGGTACGAAGCGTTGGTTCTTGCTGGCTTCAAACTCAGATTCCAACTTTTTAATTCGTTGCTGAGTGAGCTCCTCCGCTTCTTCCTTGGTGATTTCACCCAATTCCATCAAGCGATCCAAATACTTTGATCTCACCGAATCACGTGAATCGATCTCGCCATACATGGCTGGTTGGGTGAAACGTGGTTCGTCTCCCTCGTTATGACCCCACCGACGGTAGGCGTAGAGATCGATGACCACGTCCCGCTGATAGGCCTTCCGGAAGTCCATTGCCAAACTGACGACCTGAGCAACCGCTTCGGGGTCTTCGCCGTTGACATGGAAGATTGGCACTTGAAGCATCTTGGCGATATCGGTCGCGTAGGTGGTGCTTCGACCCTGATGTGGCTCGGTCGTAAAGCCAACCTGGTTGTTGATGACGATATGCAGAGTACCGCCGGTTCGATAGCCTTCAAGCTGGCTGAGGTTCAGGGTTTCCTGCACAACGCCTTCGCCAGCGAACGCAGCGTCGCCGTGTATGAGGATCGACATGGCTTCACGCCGATCAAAGTCGCCTTCCTTATCTTGCTTGCAGCGTGTGCGGCCTTGGGCGACCGTATTGACGAACTCCAGGTGACTGGGATTGAAACACAGCGAGATATGAATGTTGTCTCCGGCGGCGGTTTTCCAATCGCTGCTGTAGCCGAGGTGGTACCTCACATCGCCCCCACCCCGCGATAGCTCGGGCTCAGGATCATCGAAGGACCAGAAGATATTCATGGTCCGCTTTTTCAAGATGTTAGCCATCACATTGAGACGACCGCGGTGTGCCATCCCCATCACGACTTCCTTGATGCCGTGTTGGCCAGCTTTTTCAAGGGCTAAGTCAATCATCGGAATGAGGCTCTCGGCGCCCTCGAGCGAGAAAGTCTTCGCGCCGACGAACTTGCGGCGGACGAACTCCTCAAAAATGGAGGCATCGGCCAGGCGGGCGTAAATTCGCCTTTGAACCTCGTGGGACAACTCCAGTCGGTTCTCGGTCGTTTCCATGCGACGTTGCAACCAGTCCCGAATCGAGCGTCGGTTGATGTGCATGAATTGCACGCCGATGCTACGACAATAAGTATTGCGCAGCCTCGTCAGCATCGATTCGATGGTTCCGACGTAATCAGGAGCCTCGCCAGCAATGAATTCCAAAGGCTGTCGTAGTTCCTCAGGACCGAGACCGTAGACGTCTGGCGAAAGGTTCGGAGATTCGGGCCGAGGGAACCCAAGCGGATCCAAATCGGCAATCAGATGTCCACGGACTCGGTATTCTCGAACCAGGTTGTTGACGCGGTCTTGAATCAGAGCCAACCAGCGTGCTTGGGCTGTGACTGCCTCGGCGGTCGCTGGATCGGTTGGGATTGTCGCCGCGGCAGCAGCGCCATTGGAATCGCCGGCGGTAACTCGCCCATTGGAGGCCGCGGCACGCGGAATTGAACCGTTCGAGCCACTGCCGGCCGAGGATGAGGTTCTTGACGATTCCATCCTTGATGTCGCACCACTGGTCGCGGCACCGACGACCATGAATTGCTCGAAATATTGCCGCCAAGTATCTGAGACGCTCGAGGGATCTTTGACGTATTGGACGTATAGATCGTCGATGTAGTCGAGGCTGAAGCTGTTCATGTTGGTCGGTCCGGCGAACCACTAGACCGATGAGGGTGGGGTGGGGCGAATAAAAGTTGCGACATGTAGCCGACCGCAGAGGCAATTTAGGTCATCGGTCAGCACTGGGGTAGCCGAATCGGGCATTCATGCAAACACTTTGCGTCAATTCGACCCAACCCCAACATTCTTTAGTATAGATCCAGACCTAGCGAAGCCATGGCTGTCCTCCTTCAAGTTCGCGATGCCCACAAGCGATATGGCGACCAGATCATCTTGGATGGAGCTGAAGTCTCGTTGGTTGACGATGTCAAAGTGGGGTTCATCGGTCGCAACGGGGCCGGCAAATCGACCTTCTTGAAGTGTCTTCTCGAGGACGAGGATCTCGAACTGGGCGAGGTGATCCGGCATCCGAGCCTTCGCATTGGTTACCTGCGTCAACACGATCCCTTTGTTGCCGGTGAGTCGGCACTCGATTTCCTGATGCGAGATTCGGGGCAACCGGATTGGCGGTGTGGAGAAGTCGCCGGTCGGTTTGAACTCAAGGGCAAGTACCTCGAAGGGCCCGTCAAGGAACTGTCGGGCGGCTGGCAGACTCGAGTGAAGTTGGCGGCATTGCTATTGCACGACCCGAACCTGTTGATGCTGGATGAGCCGACCAACTTTCTTGACCTGCGGACTCAGATTCTGCTCGAGCACTTTCTGAGGGATTTCGACAAGGCGGCGCTCATTGTTTCACACGACCGAGCCTTCTTGGAGGCGACCTGCTCACACACACTCGAATTGTCTCGCGGCAAGCTAACCATGTTCAATGGGAAGGTGGATTCCTATTTGGAACATCGCGAAGAGCGACGGGAACACGATCGCCGCGTCAATGCGACGGTCATCGCTAAGCAGAAACAGCTCAAACGTTTCATTGATAAGAATCGAGCCAACGCATCGACGGCTTCTCAGGCTCGCAGTAAAGCAAAGCAGCTCGAGCGTCTCCAAACCAACAATATCGAAGTCGATGAACCCACCGTGCACATTCGCGCACCCCGGATTCAACCAAAGTCTGGAACGGCGTTGCGGTGTGAGAATTTATCGATTGGATATCCTGCTAACAAAGAGCTGCCGCTTCATGTGGTCGCTGATACGGTGAACTTGGAGATCGAACATGGCGAGCGAGTCGCCATCGTTGGTGATAACGGACAAGGAAAGACCACGCTGCTCCGGACACTGGTTCACTCATTGGATCCGATCGAGGGTTCACTCAAGTGGGGCCATAACATTCATTTGGGAACTTATGCTCAGCACGTTTACACTTCGCTCGATCCGCGAATGACTGTGCTGGAAACGCTTGAGTATGATTCCGATAGCGAAACAACACGCCAAGATGTTTTGAATATGGCGGGAGCGTTGTTGTTCCGTGATGATCAAATCCAAAAGAAGGTCAAGGTGCTATCGGGTGGTGAACGCGCACGAGTCTGCATGGCGGGACTGCTTCTAGGCACGGCAAACGTGATGATCCTCGATGAACCGGGAAACCATCTGGATGTTGAAACTGTCGAAGCACTTGCCACCGCGCTCGAGAACTACAAAGGCACTGTCATATTTACGTCGCACGATCGGCACTTCGTCCGTCGTGTGGCTACACAAGTTGTTGAAGTACGAGACGGACGCGTCAAAACCTACTTTGGCAATTACGACGAGTACTTGGTAAACGTTGAAGCCGAGATTGAAGAGGGTGAAAGGCAGTTGGCGGCTGGCAGCTCAGGAGGCAAGGTGAAGAAGGCGGGGGGAACAAAAGCCGCGACCAAAGGCAAAGCATCACGTGATGACTACCGCAATGAGAAGAAAGACCAGCGAAAAGCCGAGAAGGAACTCAAGAATCTCGAAAAGAAGATTGCGAAACTCGACGACGAACGAAAACAAATCGAAAAGCAGTTGCTCACCGAGACTGATCCGACAGATGCCATGAGTTTACACATCAAGCTAGAAGAGATCCGGGAAGAGCTGACAACCGCTGAAGAGCGTTGGATGGAGCTCTCGTCGGATGGTGATTGGTGATTGGTTTCTTTTGATCTGAGCCATTGAAGTAAGCCCTTACATCTCCTCTGTGAAGGTCGGACGTTTCAACGGCTTGGTGGGGCCTGCGTCCTGCGTCTAGAGCCCTGGGCAAGATCTCCCCACGCTCTCGGATAGGTTGGACAAAAACGATCATTGGCCGGGTAATTCCCTTCGAGCGATGCGTGATTGTTCCGATTACTCCACTTGCACCCTCAACCGGCCATGGTCGCTATCCCACCCCAGGATCACGCCAATTCCATCCCAGGGTTCTCGCCCCATCTGTTCAAAATCGTCCGCTTGGTCATGTCGAATACAGAGTGACATCGAAACTGGGGGATCGGGATATCTAGCCCAAACCGTGTGCCCGTCGGGATAGGGATTGGGGTTGTCGTCGCCTGCATAGAGTAATCGTCGTTCGATGATCGCTTGCATCGGCAGTCTCATGCCGGTGACGGCTTCAACGATCTGGGCAAGAGACTCGTCATCAGCACGATTGGTCCAAAGATGATTGGCAGCCTCTTCGAAGGTGATTCCTTGGGATTGTTCAACTAGTTGCGATTCAGGAATTTCGACTGGGGCAACACTTGTTGGTTCATCGGCCGAGCCGGACTCTTCTTTGGTTCTGTAGATGACGAGGTTTCGTTTGTTTGTCCAATCTGGCCATCGTGGCACATCGATGCGAGCAGTGAGCAAATAACTCAACTTGTTGTTATTCAATCGAAATGACGGTGGAAGATCCCCAGGCAGATTCTCCTCGATCTTGATGTTCTG
>JBCCKZ010000070.1:0-13956 GCA_039027135.1 Planctomycetota bacterium | reverse complement strand
CATCGAAGCTCATGGCACGGGCGGCAACAAGAATGTTCCGGTCAACGTCATCCATAATCTGACGGACTCACTTGATCAGATGGAACCGGAATCGTATTACCACCTGCTTGATTGCGGTTTCCGATTACCGCTGACTAATGGGAGCGACCATCCGGCCAGGACCTTGGGAATCGCCAGGTCGTTCGTGAAAATGGCGCGGCCATTTACCTACGATCGATGGATCGAAGCCATTCGCCGTGGCAAAACCTTCACAACATCTGGTCCGATGATCTTTCTGACGGTCAATGGAGATCACGTCGGTTCGGTCCAGGAGTGCAACGAAGACAAGAGCATCGATATCGTAGCCCGATTCGTCTCACGAGACCCCATTGGCACCATGCAAATCATTTCCAACGGAAATGTGATTGCCGAGAAAGAAACGGATCTAGTTGACGCGACCATGCGTCTTTCAATGACTGCTAAAGAAAGTCGCTGGATTGTCGCGAGATGCAGTCGCCGGTCCGATGGTCGCGCCGATTTCGGGTTTGGAAATTTCAATGCAATCACGGGACCGGGCATTGCGCACACCAGCCCCATTTACATCAATGTCGCAGGGCGCCCAAGGTTCGAGCCCTTGGCTGCTTCGTATTGGCAAGGAAGGATTCGGCAACACATCGGTGAAGTGGACACCACGGGAAGGTTTGCAACACGGTCGCAAAGACAGGAAGCCGTCAAATATCTGCAAGAGGGCCTTGAGATGTTTGCTCAGCTGGAATCAGACATTGATTCGGCGAGGTCTCGAAGCGAATCCTGGATGGTAGCCCGGTCTCGTTTTGCCAATGTGATTCGACGATTTGGTGGCGACAAGCGATCCAAAGATGTCCTTGAGAAACTATCACAAGCGACGAATGAAGGCGAGTTCAAGTATGCACTCCAGCCGTTGATCGCCCTACGCGTTTCCGTCAATCCAGAGTCTCGCGTCAAAGTGGATGCAATCACCCCTGAGCTCTCGCTTCGAGAGGGAAGACCACAAAGGTTCCTCGTCGAAGTCGAGAACACCGCGGGCATCACCGCGCCCCTAAACCTCACAGCAATCGACATCACCCAATCACCGCCTGGGCCCGCTAGTTGGTGCAGCATCGACATTGTTGACAGTCCGTTCACTTCGCGTTTCTTTTCGGGAGCACTCAAGGAATACAAGGTGATAGAGATCATTCCACACACGTCGGGGCTCAAAGAGGTTCGAGTCGTCGGAGATGCCGGCCAGGGCACACAGGACTTGGGCTTTCGAGCGACTACGGATCTGATGTTGAAAATTGAACCAAAGGGATCAACTCAATGAAATCATTGAGTTGATCCCTTTGGTTCAATTCAATGATTTCATTGAAATGGCATTCTCTCGTATTGCCTATCCGAGGACCTCAGCCGAAACGCGTTAGCGACCGGTTTCGACGAGAACCGCGTACTAGCGCCCAATCGGCTGATAGGTTCTTAGCGAAGGGTTGCGTATTCGGACTACTACTAGTCGTCAGTCAAAGTTTGTTGGCGGAGGGTCCCGATAACCATCCAATCACAGACTTGCAGGTTCCAAATCAGCCTTTGCTCGCCCAGGTTCACCGACTATCCGAAGCGTTGGATGTTGTCGGAAAACCATTGAGCCAGGAGGACCTCGATCGTATCGACAAGATAAAGGACCTAGATTCGTCGGACGACGTGCTCACCCAGGTCCAAGACATTCTCGACCCGTTGTGCCTAGTCGAGGTTGACGTTGCCCATTCCGGTCCGCCGAAGGTTTCCATGGGAAAGGCCATACCCAACCTTCTTGAGCAAGGCTGGCGAACCTTCCTGGTGAAGGTCATCAACCGACACGGTCGAACCGGAAGGCTGTTTGTCGAAAGTCCTAACGCGAGGCCACTTCCCTATTCACCACCGGACCAAGTTGCATCGCGATGGATGCAGATCTCTTCTTTCGAGGGTCAACCCATGCGTGCCAACCTGAGCGGTTTGGCTCTCGAATATCGAATCATTCAGATTTACAGCCGTGACTTGGGACGCAACTCGGGAATACTTGAGTTCAATGTTACCGGTGACCCCAAAGGCGATCGTGACCTCATTCGCGAATGGCGGTTTGAAGATGACACCGATGGCTGGCATGAAATCAACCAGATCAATATTGAAGCCGTTAATGGATCGATGCAGATTCAGTCGACGGGAGAAGATCCCTTCATGGGTGCCAATGTGACATCTCGCGGCGGTCCCATGATGCTGAGATTCTGGGCCAAATCGGAGGAAGCCGGAATTGGTCAAGTTTTCTGGTGGACCAAAGACATTCCCAATCCCACAGCGGATCGGCAAACCAACTTCATCCTCGAACCTAACAAGGAACACCTTTACGAAATCCCTTTTCATGCTGATGGCGAGTTGGCGGGCATAAGGATCGACCCTCTAGTAAAGCCGGGCCGAATGCGAATCGACTGGATCGATCTTTACTCGGCGCAAAGAAGCGAAAACTGGGCTCAGCTTCCGGTGGAGTTCAAATGTGAACGATCGACACCGGTCACGTTTACGATCTTCGATGGCGAGGGCTTACCAGCATTTGCGAAGTTCGTGGTTCGAGATAACGACGGGCAAATCTATCCCACTCAATCAAAACGTCTCGCGCCAGACTTCTTCTTTCAACGCCATATCTATCGAGGCAATGGCGAGTCGATCTCGCTGCCGCCCGGCGACTATGAATTCACCTGTTCTCGGGGTCCCGAGACGATTCCTGATACACTCCGTCTGAAGGTGGGCACTGACCCGGCGGAGCTTGTGTATCGAGTCCGTCGATGGATTGATCCTTCTAAGCTCGGCTGGTGGTCTGGTGATCACCACATACACGCGGCAGGTTGCCTGCACTACGACAACCCGACCCAGGGCGTCAAACCCGATGATATGATCCGGCACATCATGGGCGAAGACTTGAAGGTAGGTTGTTGTCTCACTTGGGGGCCATGCTTTGATTATCAAAAACGCTTTTTCACAGGCAAAGTAGCTGAACAATCAAATTACCCCTACACACTTCGCTACGACGTCGAGGTATCAGGTTTTGGATCCCACATGTCTGGGCACCTGAACTTGCTCAATCTGCAGCAACAGATCTACCCTGGCGGTGAATCCAAGGATCACTGGCCCACGCTCGGACTCAATACGCTTCGATGGGCAAAGAGCCAAGGAGCCATCTGCGGTCCAGCACACTCATCGATTGGCCTGAGCCGGTTCGTCGGACGTGTCCCCAACACCGAGGACAAGGACGGACCTCATTCTCTACCGAACTTCAACATTCCGGCTTTTGATGGTATCGGTGCCAATGAGTTCATCGTTGATGTCACACACCAAGTGCCGGGGCCAGACGGAAGAGACGTTCCCGCCGTTGACTTCATTTCCACCATGAACACTGAAAGAGTCGCGGAATGGAACATGTGGTACCACGTGCTCAATTGTGGCTTTCGTGTGGCGGCAAGCGGCGAGACCGACTTCCCATGCATGAGCGGCGAGCGTGTCGGTATCGGCCGCGTTTATGCTCAAGTAGACGGAGACCTAACCTTCGAAAAGTGGGTTCAATCCATCGCCGATGGCAGAAGCTATGTCAGCGATGGCCTATGTCACACACTAGGTTATTCAGCAACTGCAGAAGCAACCGGATCGCGAGTACGAATGGGACTCGAAGGGAGCGAGTTACGCTTGGATGAACCAAGCTCAGTTCGATTCGAGGCCGACGTTTCAGCATTGTTGAGCGAAGATGCAATCGAAATTGAATTGATCGTCAACGGCTATCCCGTCGCCAGCCAGACGATCAAACCGAATGGCACAATGAAAGAAGTTGCTTTCGACCATCGAGTCGATCAAAGTGCTTGGGTGGCCATGCGAGTCTTTCCGCATGCCCATACGAACCCAATCTATGTGATCGTGGATGATCAACCCGTACGAGGACCTGCCGACAGCATTCGTTGGTGCCTCGAGGGAGTCAAACAATGTTGGAAATCAAAACAAAGCACTTACGATGCCGATGAACAGGATGACGCGAGGGCAGCCTATGATCATGCCGAGCGTATTTACCAACAGCTGCTCGATTCGCCGAATATCAACTAGGGACCAATATTGAAACGCTTTATCGCAAGACTTCTAACGGTCACGGTTTGCCTGGCAACAAACCTATTCGGTCAGTCGATTGAAAAGTCGCCACTTAAGATCGATTGGCCATCTGAAGCTCAAATCAACCAACTCAATGTTGAAGCTAACAAGGGCACCGTGAGTCTTCAGACGACGGGCAACGACCCTTACGTTTGGTTGACGATTCCTCCCTTGCCGCAGAACGAACGACACTGGATTTTCTCACTCGAGTCGTTCTGCACAACGAATATCCCCAATCCGTGTTGGTATGTCGGAAAACCACCAAGGGAGAGTGGCCGTGTTGACTTACCCACTTGGAACCGTTCGGAGGGATGGAGCGACTACAAGTTTGACATAACCAAAACCATACCTCGCTTAACCCAGACTCAAGCCGCCACGCCCATTCGATTTGACCTCGGCAGCCAGTCAGATGTTCGAATCGAGGTCCGCAACTTGGTGGTTCGCTTGGAGAATGCTCTCGAGGTTGAGCAGCGATTGCGGGCCAAGGAAATCCGCGATGAGAAGCTCCGTCTACAAACACAGATCCAGGAGTACCAAACTCGTTCTTGGCAGGCCTCCATCGACAATATCGCTGAATCGAATGACGAGCTTTTGATCTCTGGAAGTGTCGCGTCGGCCCTGGCCGACCGAGAACTCGCCATCATTCATCGACGCCCTGAAGAGCTCTCGTCGAGCCAACCAGAGTCGACACTTCTCAAATCAAGTTCGAATGTGTCGGTCGATAATCGGGGCCGATTCTCTACTTCAATTCACGCGGATCCAGGCTCCCCACTTCGTCTACCGGGTGTGAGGTGGCAGTTAGTCTCCAAAGCTCAGAATGGCATCTGGGAACTGGCGTCGGCGGCTCGATACGTTGATCGATTTGGCTGGTCAGAAGTCCGAGATCTACCTAAAACACCAGAGCTTCGAGCTGCCAAAGGCCTGACATGTTTGGACCATCGATTTAGCATCGAACAGCTTTCTGAACTGGGCTTAAGACATGGCTCAATCAACCTAACGATCAATAACCTCGTTCGCGAAAAGGCGACCAATGGCTTCGAAAGGTCGAGTGTTGGAGGCTACGAACTCTTTTTCAACAGCCGACGCGTGCGGGTCATCGATTCGCAGGTCAAGAGGCTCCGCCGAGCAGGCATCACCGTCGCAGCGATTGTTCTCATACCCAAAGATGACCCACAAAGAAACTCCCTGATCCATCCTGAATTTGATAGGGCCGGCGTGTACTCCATGCCAAACCTTACAACACGAGATTCGGCGAGGCTCTATGCCCTGACCATGATGTTTCTGGCGGAAAGATACAGCCGCTTGGATGAGCCATTTGGTCGAATTGATCACTGGATTGTTCACAACGAAGTCGACATGGGATGGCACTGGACCAATATGGGTGAGCAACCCTTACATGTCTTTATGGATCACTACTTTCGATCCCTGAAGATGGTCGACACAGCCGTCCGCCGATACAACCCTCACGCCAAAGTCTTTGTTCCTCTAACCCACCTTTGGACGGTTGTCGCTGCCAAGTCTTGGCGTGGCTATCCTGTCCGAACCGTGCTGGATGAGATGTTTACGCTTTCGCTACTCGAAGGCAACTTCCCCTGGGGCGTCGCATTCCATCCCTATCCGCAGAGTTTGTGGGAAGCCGACACCTGGAATGACAATCAAGCGGTCGATTCAGTGGATGCCAAGAAAATCACACTGAAGAACATCAAGGTTCTTGATCGCTATCTTCGTGAAGATCACCGACGCGAGCCGGGAGGTGACGTTCGCAAAGTCATCTGCAGCGAACAGGGTTTCCATAGCCCGGCGGAGAAACCTGAATCGCTTGAGATTCAAAATGCGGCGTTACTCTATGCCTTCAAGCAGATGCGAGACTGTCCTTCGATCATTGCTTTCGACTATCACCGCCCGGTCGACCATCCCAACGAAGGCGGATTGCGTTTAGGACTTCGCGGACTCCCATCGCCGGGCAATCCGATTGGAGAGGCCAAACCCGCTTGGAGCATATTCAAAGACATTGGCACTGAACGTGAAGCCGTTAGGCTCGAGGCTTACCAACACCTTTGGAGCAATTAGTTCTTCATTGAAGAGCATCTTGACCTTACTCTCCTCCTGGGCATTGGAATCTACAGTTATGGTCTGCCTGGCTTGAGCCGTGACCCGGATATGAGCGAAGCGAATGGAGGGGTCGGGCATACAGGCTGAGAGACGATCGAAGGGTGAGCAGTCTTTCTCAAAGCTTTCAACGCAAACACTCTGCTCGTTTTGCCCGGTGCCTTCACGGCTACGCCGTATCCGGCCCACGGCTCACAACAGACAGACCATAGCTGCTGATTCCATCACTTGGTGTGAGGGTAAGATTCAACTCACTCCAGATCCGCAGCGTACTGGATTGTTTGAGTTGGCAGAACGCTATCGCACTCGATTGCTATCTGATCAAGGTCATCATTGCTGACACCGGCGATCATGCACACGAGCTTCTCACCGGGCAGCAACCCTTTCAGTGAGGTGACTGATCGTTTATCTCCCGCAGCAAAGAAGGCATCGCGATAAATTGGCGCAACACCTTCATTGGTCACTTCAAGACGAAGCTCTGCCCCCTTAATTGATGCGGACGTGACACGAAAACGATACCCCGTCGCCATACCCGCGGCCTTGATCCTTTCAACGGTGCTATGGCGTGGTTGGTCGTTACCAATCATGTAGCTCACGTGAAATTGCTGAGCAGCTTCTTCAAATGAAACCCCGTTGGGACCATTTTCGGATAGAGCTTTTCGCTGGTCCTTAGCGTTGTAATAGCTGAATTCACCTCCGCCGGGCTGTCGCTTCCAACGGTCGGAATCAAGAATCTTCCAATTAACAGCATTCTCTTTCGGATGCGGTTTGCAGAGGAAAGAATCGTCAAAGACTCCAAACTCAAGTGCCAACAGTTCATCGTTGTCCTCAAGCGGTGTGTAATCGTAATCCGCCGAGTCGATACTGATCGACCAAGGCAAATTACTGAATTGTGAATCAAGATGTTTCAGGAAACGCTCTTGGTATTCCTTAGTTGGAAACGTCTTCCCCATTTTCCGAGGGCCACTGTAAATGTGGTATTCAGCCCAAAGGCCAAAGCCTGTCTGCAAGTAGGCAATGCGTGGGTCGTTGTCATAGCGTTCGGCCAGCTTGGTGTAGAACTCAAGCGTAAAGTCCTGAAGCGTTTGGTTGCTCCAATCACAGAAGTGTGTTTTCTCGCCTTCACTCTTCCCAATGATCTCATCGTAGGCGGATCGACTGCGAATGAAATCTGGGACGGTCGTTTCCTTGCCCACGTAGACGAAGTAAAAACGCAAGATCGCCTGATGATTGCGCTCTGCAATCTCATCCAGTATTCCGTCGATCTTGCTCCAATCGTAATCTCCACTGTCGCCAACGACCTCGTTGTAACCACAGTATCGGTACTCCAGTGAGATCGCATCGGGGCTTTTTTGAGCGTTGAGATTATCTGACCAAAGTACAATACCCGTCATCGGCTGCACTTTGCTAATCTTGGATTGAATTGATACTCGACGAACTTGCTGAGCGTGTATAGACGTTGCTGCTGCTATCGAAAGGAAAGCGAGGCAAAGTCTCGAAAATGGAACGCGATAAAACATGGTCGTCGGCTGTTTGTAGTTCTCGGAGCGGATCGCGACACTAGAATAGCAGCTCGAGTAGGCGCGGCCTGGTGTGTTCCGCAAGATCACACGGGGCGAAAATTGGAACGTCGTACGATCCTCGGAACATCCTAAACAAAGGAGTCGCGGTATGAGCTTTTCCAGCCGGCATGTGGATCGAAGAGTATTTTTGACGCTGGCGTCGGCCACGAGCATTTCATCGAATCACGAAATTCGCGCTGATAAGATCGGAGAATCAGTCCATGATGTGATCGTCGTTGGCGCTGGAGCCGCCGGCATGGAAGCCGCTCGATTTCTCATCGATCGCGGGCGTGATGTCCTCATTTTGGAAGCTTCCGACCGAATTGGTGGACGAATTCGGAGCCACACATTGGGGGACACCCGAATCGAATTGGGAGCCGAAGAACTCTACCTTCCGAAGAACAACCCGGTACACCGAGCCGTTGCTACGACCGTGGGCGAAGGGGCACTCGTTCCAGTCTATGTCGGAGACAGCATGCTCAGTATGGACGGTCGATTGATTTCAGAGGACTCAAACGCCGCGAGCCGGGATCCCGATGTTAACGAATATTGGAGCTATACCTCAGCTCGATACAAGTTGCGCCAGATCAAATCTCGAAAAAGCAGTGCCGCTGACGAAGTTCTGCGTCAGTTCGGAGTTGATCGGAATCATCGTGCATGGCACCTCTACGAGAACGGCATCGCCGGTGGTGTCCACGGAACGTCACTTCATAGGCTTGGTGCGGCGAGTGTTGCCTTGCAAGGCGACCGGTGGATGTTATCGGAAAGAGTCCTGGGGCTCAGCACAAAGGACGTCGGCTACACCGATGTTCTTAATCAAGCATGGTGGAATTCCATCACCAAGCATGTGCGTTTGAACTCGCCCGTGATTCGAATTGATCGGCGCGGCGAAAACGTTGTGCTTGAACAGGCCAATGGGCTTCGACACCTAGCAAAAAAAGTCATCGTGACCGTTTCGATAGGCATACTTCAAAAGGGCATTATCGACTTTGCACCGCCGCTTCCCAAAAAGACGACTTCGGCCTATCAAAACATCGGAATGGGTCACGGAATGAAGATCGCCATTCGCTTCAAAAACCCATTCTGGGGCAATCTTGCCTACCTCACACACGCGGGTCTTTCATCAAATTGCTGGAGCCCGACAAGCTACAAGACTGGCAGCCAATCACACACATTGATGTTCTACCCAATGGGCGACAACGCCGATAGGTTGCAGTCCATTGCGGAGCGTGAAGATGGAGACCAAGCCATCCTCAGGGTTTGCCTTTCTGATCTCGATCAGTACTTTGGCGGCAAGGCAACCGCGACCTTCATTGAGGGTGTTGTTCAAAACTGGACTCAATCGCCATGGATCCTCGGAAGTTACTCGTATCCGATGCCGGCAACTTATCGAACACGTAGCGACAACTGCAGAACAGATCTGCAGAGTCCCGTCGATGACAAGATTTTCTTCGCGGGTGAAGCCACCAACCCTGACAATCCCTCATGCGTTCCAGGAGCCGTTCAAGAAGGCCGTCGAGTTGCGAAAATGATTAACTCACAACTAAGCACTGCATGAACATCATTCTTTACGAAGCTTGCCATGAAGAGCCCGATAGCCTCTTGGCGTAGAGCTCCTCAGTCGTTTGAAGGTGCGATTGAAGAACGACGGGCTGTCGAATCCAGAAGCGTGGCAAATATCCAAGATGGAGTGATCGGATTCAATCAATTGGCGACATGCGTACCCAATACGAAGTTCATTGAGATACTCCGTCGGAGTGCGTCCTGTGGACTGCTTGAAAAAGCGGCTGAATGCCGATTGATTCATAAACAGCATTTCCGCAAGAGACGATATCGAGAAGCTCGAGGACGTGAAGCTATTTTCAATGTGATCACAAACTTGTTGAATCCTCGATTCAGCGTCTTTCGATGTGGGCCCTGAATAACCCGCTGAGGCAAGCGTCTTCGTTTGGATGTGAGTGAGTTGGGCCAGTATGGAAAGCAAGCTTATAAGTCGTGATGGCCCCGCAAGAGACAACATTTCCGTCATTTGCTCACCAATCGAAGATGCCTCTTCGGCGGAGGCCCAGAGTCCACGGTATGCAGAACACAAGAGTTCTTGGATTGGTTGCATTTCATGGATCTCAAAGAAATACTCACCGAGAAAATCTGGATGAAACTGAACGACGATTGCCTTGTGGCGATCGTAGCGTCTCCCACGGTACTCGTCCGAAGTCCAGGTATGCGGCAGATTGGATCCGAGTAGAACCAGGTCATGATCACCGTAGGCACCGATATGGTCACCCACGATGCGAGAACCTGTCCCCTGCTGGACGTAGGTCAATTCAATCTCTGGATGCCGATGCCACTTCACAGGCGTTTCGAGTTCGCTTCGGTCAATGCACCTGAATGACTGGCCGGCGTGTGGCTCTAACTTCTCAAATGACAGCTTCATTCAAGACTTCCAAACTCTCACAGCCAATTCACCTTGGGAAAGGTGATTGCCGCGACTTTTGTATTGAGTTCATTCCGGATGATCTTGTGCATAGAAACAGTCCAAAAGAGCCTCTCACTTGCGCCTCTCACCGAAAAACACCCGACCAAAGCGCACAAATCGGATGCTGTTTTGCAATCGTAGCAGAAGACTAGCCGGCAGATCTGACTTAATGTGGCAATTAACCAGATCTTCTGGAAGCTGAATTTCGTCCTAACCCATCCGGATACAGCATTGGAAAATACCCTGCCAGAAAACGGAAAAGCATCATCGGTCGACATGCCGTCACCAGCCGATTGCCGCATCGAAATCGTTCAAACGTTTGATTCCGCCGCCAGGGCCAGCCGGAAGGTCGCGAACCAAATCGCAGAACTCATTCAGAGCCAGAGGTCGGCAGGCAGGACCTGCGTTCTCGGTCTTGCGACGGGATCTACCCCAATCTCTCTTTATGCTGAGCTGGTTCGAATGCACAAGAAAGAAGGACTCTCATTCGGCAACGTGACCACTTTCAACTTGGATGAGTATCTTCCGATGCCTCCTGCCCAGAGGCAGAGCTACGTTCGCTTCATGCACGAACATCTCTTCGATCACGTTGATATCGCTCCAACCAACATCCACATACCAGACGGGACGCTTCCGGTAGATCAAGTTGAGGAATTCTGTCGTAAATACGAGTGCTTGATCGAAGCCGAAGGAGGAATCGATCTTCAGCTTCTCGGCATCGGAAGAACGGGTCACATCGGATTCAACGAACCCGACTCCAGCCAGGACTCACGCACCCGCTTGGTCACGCTCGATCCGATCACCCGAGGCGATGCCTCCACTAGTTTTGACGGGATCGAAAACGTCCCCGTTCAAGCAATCACAATGGGCGTTGGTACAATCATGGATGCCAAGAAGATCATTATGATGGCTTTTGGCAATTCCAAAGCCCCCATCGTTGCTCGGACTTTGGAAGGCCCAGTAGATTCCGCAATCCCCGCCACATTTCTGAAACTCCATCCCAACGTTGAGTTCGTTCTGGATAGTGCTGCTGCCAGCAAACTTTAGAACCCAACCATCCTTCCCGCCCCAAAATGCGAAAAACACGATGACTGAAGAAACCAACAACCAAAATCGTCGTCAATTCGTTCAGAGCGCTGCATCGATGACGGCAACAGCCACGATTGCCAACGCCACCGCGATCGGACATGTTCATGGGCAAGAGACATCGCCCAACAAGGACGAAGTCACCATCGGTATCGTGGGTGCGGGAGGACGAGGTACCGGCGCAATAAATGATTCGCTGAGCATCAATGAGAATGTAAAGGTCGTCTCAGTTGCAGATCTAACAAAGAAGAAAGGCGAGCGGCTTCGACAGTTGCTCGAGACAAAGCATGCAGGCAAGGTCAGCATTGCCGACAGCGACATCCACTCGGGTCTTGATGGTTATCAAAAACTGCTAGCCGACCCAAAAGTTGATGTCGTCATCTTTGCGACACCTCCAGGCTTTCGCCCTCGTCACATTGCGGAAGCTATCGAGGCGGGAAAGCACGTATTTGCAGAAAAGCCATCCTGCGTTGACCCAGCCGGATACCACGTTTGCTTGGAGGCGCAGGCCGAGGCCGAACGCAATGGCCTCGCGATTGTCACGGGCACCCAATATCGACGTCAAACCAATTACGTCGGTGTCATTGAACAGATTCGCAAGGGAATGATCGGTGATGTGATCAACGCGACCAGTCGTTATTGCAGCAATGGTATTTGGTTCAAGAACCGCAAAGAAGGAATGACCGAGGCGGAATACCAAATCGATAATTGGATGCACTTTGTTTGGCTTTCGGGCGACCAGATCGTTGAACAGGCGGTTCACAATATCGATGCAATGAACTGGGTGATGGACTCGGTACCTGAAGTCGCCTACGGCTCGGGCGGTCGTTTTACCCGTCCCGAAGGCAGCGAGATGTGGGATAGCATGTCGATCGACTACATCTATCCAGGCAACAAAACCGTATCGTTCATGTGCCGCCAGATTCCAGGCACAACCGGCGACAACCACAACGTCGTTTATGGCAGCGAAGGTATCGCGCATATCGGAGCATTGAGCAAAGGCTCGAAGATCCTTGATCGCGAGGGCAATGAGATTTGGTCGCAAGAAGGAAAGATCTCCGATGCCTACAAGCAAGAGCACAAGGACTTGATTGATTCGATTCGCGCCGGCAAACCAATCGTTGAGTTACGACAAACATCCGAGAGCTCACTCACCGCCGTCATGGGTCGGTTGGCAGCTTACACGGGAAAGAAGGTCGATTGGGACTTCATGGTGAATAAGTCCAAGCTCAACTTGTTTCCTGCCAATCTGAGTATGGACAGTGAGCTTCCGGAGTCTCAGCATGCCGTGCCGGGAACCGTAAAGCTCGTCTAGTAGCATGATCATTTGATCAACGACGATCGATTTTGGCTTTGAACTTGTTGACATGAGATTGAATGTGAGCCGTGGGCCGGATTCGGCGTAGCCGTGTAGGCACCGGGCGGGATCGCTGTAGGAGGATGAAGAGGCGGGCGATGAGCAGCACCCGTCATTGACCAGTCCCTTCATTCGCTACGCTCATCTCCGGGTCACGGCTCACTCGATGTTGCAAATCCCACTCGAAGAGCGTGCTCTAGAATGACCGGTGTATTAAGCGAATATCCGAAAGCTCAACGTCGGCTCAGCATCGATGTTTACCGCGGCATGATCATGTTCTTGATGCTTGCCGAGATCATGCATCTTTACGATCTAGCTAAGCACTTTCCCGGCAATCGTTTTTTGGAGTGGCTGCGTTTTCACACCACGCATGTCGCCTGGGAAGGCTGTTCGCTGCATGACCTGATCCAACCCGGGTTCACGTTCCTCGTCGGTGTGGCAATGCCCTTTTCGATCGCGAGTCGCCTCCAACGCGGTCAGTCTACAGGCAAATTGATCTGCCATGCCGCTTGGCGAGCGACCCTGCTAATCTTCATCGGTATCGCACTTCGATCTCTAGGTTCCAAGAGCACTTACTTCACCTTCGAGGACACCCTGACCCAGATCGGTCTGGGGTATTTCCTTGTGTTTCTCATCGCACTTGCGCCTCGCTGGCTGCACTATGCATCTGCCTTTGCAATCCTGGTTCTATTCTGGGGAGCGTTCGCCGTCTCTGATCCACCACCAGCAGACTTTGATTACGCAGCCGTCGGCGTCCCGGAGGACTGGCCTCATCATGCTGAAGGCTTCGAGTCACGCTGGAATTTGAATAGCAACTTGTCATGGCAAGTCGATGTTTGGTTCCTCAATCTCTTTCCGCGTGAGGAGCCGTTTCGATTCAATTCAGGCGGTTACTCAACATTGTCGTTTATTCCAACCGCGGCGACGATGATATTCGGATTGGTCGCGGGAGTGTGGCTTCGAGACAATGAGCATCACAAGATCGTGATCCGAAATCTATTGCTCGTGAGTTTGCTCGGCATCATCGGTGGTTGGGCATTCGCAGCTTCGGGACTCTGTCCGCTGGTCAAGAAGATTTGGACACCGTCATTCACGCTCTATAGCGGAGGTTGTTGCATGGCATGGTTGCTCGCTTTGGTAGTGATATGCGACCTGAAGGCCTGGAAAAGATGGGCGTTTCCATTCGTCGTCATCGGTTCCAATTCGATTTTGAT
>JBCCKZ010000069.1:0-13999 GCA_039027135.1 Planctomycetota bacterium | reverse complement strand
CATGAAAGACGCTCACCGTCGGCAGCCTCCTTCTTGTTGATGTGGCTCTTTTCCGTTTCGAGAATCTCGCCACCACCAGCAAGCACTTTGACTTTGCACTGCGCGCAAGTTCCACCGCCTCCGCAGGCACTGGAAACAAAGATCCCCGCATTGCTCAACGCACCGAGCAACTTATCGCCCGCTGGAACGACGATCTCTTTCTGTTCGTTGATGCGGATCGTAACGGGGCCGGAAGCGACTAACTGACTTTTCGCAAGCAGAATCACCCCGACGAGGGCGACGACGACGACGGTAAACATCAGAACGCCGAATATGACGGTTGCCATGGTTAAGTGCTCGTGTAACTCGGACTTTAAAGCTGGATGCCACCGAAGGACATGAAAGCAAGCGCCATCAATCCCACGGTAATAAACGTAATTCCCAAACCGCGTAGCGGTGGAGGAACGTCACTGTATTTCATTTTCTCTCGAATTCCGGCGAGGGCGGCGATCGCGAGTGCCCATCCCACGCCACACCCGAATCCGTACACCACCGACTCACCAAAGTCGTAGCTTCGTTCTTGCATGAACAGCGATCCGCCCAGGATCGCGCAGTTCACCGTAATGAGCGGAAGGAATATTCCAAGAGCGTTGTAGAGCGGTGGGAAAAATCGATCCAAAGTCATCTCAAGGATTTGAACCATCGCCGCAATCACTCCGATGAAAGCAATGAACCCAAGAAACGACAGGTCAACCGTACTGAAATCCATTGAGCTGGTCGGGAATCCCAGAACTTCGTTGACCCAAGTCATCGCGCCCTTCTTAAGGACGTACTCATTGAGAAGTTGGTTAGCCGGAATCGTGATGGTTTCGATTGCAATCACTGCAATCCCAAGGCCGATTGCCATCTTCACGTTCTTGCTCACAGCGAGGAACGTGCACATGCCCAAGAAGAAAGCGAGGGCTAGGTTTTCGATGAAAACGGCGTTTAAGAAGATGTTGACGTAATGCATGGGATCCCTCAGTTCGTCTCCTCGATTTGGTCAGGCTTCCAGGCTCGAACCACCCAGATGAAGAAGCCGATTAGAAAGAATGCACTCGGCGGAAGAAGCATCAGGTTATTCGGGTTATACCAGCCACCGTTACGGTCCAGTTCCATCAGCGTGATTCCCATGAGGGAGCCATTGCCAAACAACTCGCGGAAGACCGCCACGACGAGGAGCACCAAGCCGTAGCCAAGCCCGTTGCCAATACCATCAATGAAACTAATGCCCGGCGAGTTCTTCATTGCAAAGCCTTCGGCTCGACCCATCACGATACAGTTCGTGATGATCAGGCCAACGAAAACAGAAAGCTGTTTGCTAATATCAAAGAAGAATGCCTTCAACGCTTGGTCAACAACGATCACAAGCGAGGCGATCACGGTCATCTGGACGATGATCCGAATACTTGTAGGGATGAAATGGCGAATCGCTGAAACGGCCAGGTTGCTGCAGGCAACCACAGCAATCACCGCAAGGGACATCACCAGAGATGTTTCAACCTTCGTCGTGACCGCCAGTGCACTACAGATACCAAGCATCTGTAGGGCGATCGGATTATTGTCGACCAGTGGGTCAACAAGGATTTCTAAGGATTTTCGTGCCATGACATGGGCATCGGGTTAAAGGAACGGTGGGAAGTTCATTTAGTTCTAAAGGCGGTCGAATCAGATCTCCGTTTTCAACCTTTTCAGAAACGGGCCGTAGCCATCGTCACTGGACCAATAGCGGATGAGGTTCGTGACACCACGGCAGGTGATTGTGGCACCCGATAGTCCATCGACGGCGTAGTCATTTCCAGCGGGTGCAGGGCCCTTGTAGACCAACGCCGCGGGTTTGCCTTCGTCGTCATAAAGCTTCACGCCTTCCCACTGGGCCTTCCAAGAGGGATTGTCGACTTCGCCTCCCAGTCCTGGGGTTTCTTTATGCTGGTAAAACGTGATTCCTTGAACGGTTCTCAGATCCGACTTGAGTGCCAGGTAGCCGTACAGCGTTCCCCAAAGGCCTTTGCCGTAGATGGGGAGTACGACTTGTTCAATGTCCTCGCCGTCTGGTCGTTTCACAAAATAAACCTTCATGACCTTCGGACGATCCGATTCGCCGGGTGAGTATTCATCACTAACGATCTTTTCGTTGAGTTCGGTGTTGCCGATCGACTCGACCAAATTCCATTTCGCTGGATCAAGCTCGTCGTCGTACTCGCCCGAATCGAGAGTGACTAGCCGCTCGCTAACCCAGCCGTAAAGCTCATCGATTTGAGTCTGCGATAGCTCGCCAGCGGGGCGTCCGTATTCGCCAATTGCCAAGCCGGCGGCGTCGAGAATGTTCTTCTGTTGATCCAGCACTTCGTTGGCGGCTTGAAACGTCCGAAGCGACACGGCTGCAGCCGAGACCACGAAGGAACAAACCAAGCAGAGAATGGTGGCTACCAAGAAGGTGCCAGCCGTAGTGTCACGCTGCAGCATATCTAGCCATCCTTCGACGAACGTTCATTTGGACAACAAACCAATCAATGAGTGGAGCAAACACGTTGCCAAACAAAATGGCCAACATGATGCCTTCGGGATAAGCGGGGTTAACGACTCGGATTAGGACGGTCATCAGACCGATCAAGCCGCCATAGATCCATTTGCCAGTCTCGGTCATCGACGCACTGACGGGGTCGGTCGCCATGAAAACAAGGCCAAAAGCGAGGCCTCCGATGACCAAGTGCCACCAAGGTGGAACGCCGAACATAGGGTTGCCACCCGTGTTAACGCCCATCATAAGAAGCGATGTGAGTGAGGCACCGGTGACGACGCCTGCCATGATTTTCCATGAGCCGACGCCCGAGTAAATCAGGATGCCTGCACCGACCAGGCAAAGCAAAGCACTTGTTTCGCCGAAGCAGCCTTGGATCGTGCCAAGGAATGCGTCCATCCAGGTGATTCCTTTGTCCCAAGTGACCTGTTCGGCCATCCCAACACCAACGGTATGTTGGATGCTTGCCAGCGAAGCGACTGCGTTTGTATTCTCAGGTGCGAGGGCAAGTTTTCCAAGTGCAGTGGCACCACTGTAACCATCAACGGCTGTCCAAACGCGATCGCCGGAGATCTGACCCGCATAAGCGAAGTAAAGGAACGCCCGCGAGGTGAGAGCCACGTTTAAGAAATTTCGGCCAGTGCCGCCAAAGACCTCCTTGGCAACGATGACACCGAAAGAAATGCCCAGGGCGACCTGCCACAGCGGAATTGATGGAGGCAACGTGAGCGGAAATAGAAGACCCGTCACCAAGAAACCTTCATTGATTTCGTGGCCTCGCAACACGCTGAAGACGAGCTCGATGTGCCCTCCGACAAACATCGTCACGATGTAGATAGGAAGGAAGTGTATGGCTCCAAAAATGAAGTTCGCAGCATGATTCGAAGGGTCGTGCTCGAATCCAATCGCTTGGTAAACCGAGTACTGCCAGGGCTGGTCTGGCACAACACCACCGGCGATTCCTTCGGCCATCGCCGAGTTTGCCAAATAGCCGACGTTCCACATCCCGAAGAGCGTGACCGGAACGAGAGCGAACACAACGGTGATCATCATTCGCTTCAGGTCGATGGCATCACGGACATGAGTTGATCCGTGGGCCACCTCACCAGGCGTATAAAGGAATGTGTCAAGTGCTTCATACATCGGGTAGGCCACTTCCAATGGCCCACCTTTGGCGAAAATCGGATGTACTTTGTCGAGGGCAGTTCGCAGTGCTTTCATTTTTTTAGCTCAACCTTCGCGTTCGATCGTGGTCAAGTTCTCGCGGATCAGCGAGGTAAAGTCATATTTTCCGGGACAGACGAAGGTGCAAAGACCCAAATCTTCTTCCTCGAGTTCCAAGACGCCTAACGCTTGTGCTTCATCCGTGTCATGAACAATGAGCGAACGGAGGAGCTGTGTCGCCAAGATGTCCATCGGCATGACTTTCTCATAAGTCCCCATGGGGACCATCGCACGCTCACTGCCGTGAGTCGTTGTCGTCATGTCGAACTTCTTGCCTGGCGTTGCCGCGGAGGCGTAGATTTTGGTTGTCGAGTACTTATCAAATCCAGGCTTTTGCCAACCAAGGAACTCGCGCTCATGGCCTTCGGCTAAGACGGAGACTTGATTGTGATATCGCCCCAAGTAATCGACCGGCGAAACGGCGTGACGACCACAAAGGACGCTGCCACTGACCGGACGAATGTCAGTCGCATCGTCGTACTGGCTGGCAATAAGCTGAGTCACTGAGGCCCCGAGCTGGGTGTCGATCAATCTCGGTTGCTTGATAACCGGCCCCGCGAGCGAGACGACCCGCCGTGTGTCGACTTTTCCGGTCTGCAAGAACGCACCGAACATGCACACGTCTTGGTAATTGATGTACCAAACCATGCGGCCGGGACCGACGGGATCGATAAAGTGAATGTGTGTTCCCGGTAGCCCGGCTGGGTGGGGGCCACCGAAGGCGTGGATATCGACCCCGTCAACACCACCGCCTGGGATCTCAGCGTCGAGTGATTTGCAGACGTGGACCTTGCCATCCGTGAGCTGTGCTAGCACGGTCAAGCCGAGTACAAACTGATCACCTCGGCCATCGATGGCCACCGATGGGTCAGCGGCGAGCGGATTCGTATCGATCGCGGTGACGAAGATACTCCGCGGTGTGGAATCGATCGCAGGTACCTTGCCATAAGGCCTTGTTCGCAAGGCGGTCCAAAGTCCGCTGGCTACCAATTGCTCGACCAATTTTTCCGAGCCGAGAACGCTGGCTTCTTTGCCCGCTACCTCGGAAAACTCGATCGAATCATCGCCGTCGATTGCCACAACAACCGACTCAAACTTTCGCTTGGCTCCACGATTGACTGATTCAACAGTGCCCGCAGCCGGAGACGTAAATAAAACGCCGGGGTTCTTTTTATCTTCAAATAGCGGCTGGCCGACGCGTACGACATCGCCTTCTGAAACCAACATCGTTGGTTTCATACCGATGTAATCATCGCCAAGCAGGGCGACCTTGGTCACCGGTGGCGCCGCTTCAATATGTTGCTCGGGACTACCCGAAATCGGGACGTCGAGCCCCTTCGTCAATGTGGTCATCGAGAATACGTGGTCGTGCACCCGCCTTCGACGCTCTACCAACGTCTTGGGTGGGCTATGGGTCAGTGGGAAACCCGTCGCAAGCCCCGGCTTGTGAAAAATTTCACAAAGTGGTGCCGCAACGAAGCCCGCGGTCCTGCGGGCTTTGTAGTTATCGGCTCATGTTCACGTAGCAAGGCCAGTTGTTCGCGTAGTTTAGTGCGTCTTTTCAATCACGGGAATGCCATTGCCGGGAAAAACGCTACCGCTGGACCAAAGCGGTTTCGCAGACCCTTTCGCACTCCGAGGGGGAGACCTCATTCCACTGCACAAAACCCCTCTCGCCACAGACCAGGATTCGCTACAACCTCCGCCCCAACGCCAATAAACACCCATCTTTACCGGCCCCTCATGCGTCGTCCGGAAATACGAAACGTGGTCATCATTGCTCACGTCGACCACGGAAAAACTTCTCTTGTTGATTGCTTGCTGCGACAAAGTGGCCAGTTTCGAGCTGAAGAGCTCAAGGGAGATTGCATCCTCGACTCGAACGATCTTGAGCGAGAACGAGGAATCACCATCCTCTCCAAGAACATCGCGCGTCCCTATCGGGGTGTGAAGATCAATTTGATTGACACACCTGGTCACGCTGACTTCGGTGGCGAAGTTGAACGAGTGGTCACCATGGCCGACGGCTGTTTGGTACTGGTCGATGCAGCGGAGGGGCCGATGCCGCAAACTCGATTTGTGCTCGAGAAAGCTCTTCAAGCTGGCCTTCGCCCGATCATCGTTATCAACAAAGTAGATCGACCCGACGGACGCCCCGCTGAAGCGTTAGATGAAGCGCTTGAGTTGCTTGCCGAACTTGGTGGCGAGCACCAGCTCGACGATGCTCAGTATGTCTTCACATCAGCTAAAGAGGGCTACGCAACGTCAGACCCTGCCGAGCGCACGGCCGATATGCGTCCGCTGCTTGACCTGCTGGTCGATGTCATTCCCGGGCCCGACGTTGAACTAGAAGCTCCGCTGCAAATGCTTGTCACAACGCTCGACTGGAGCGAGTACGTGGGGCGAATCGCTGTCGGACGCATCCGGGCCGGCGAAATGAAGCAAGCCGGAAACATCGATCTGCATACGAAAGTGGGCATCAAACGACATCGAATCGGGGGCCTATTCACCTTCAACAATTTAGGTCGTGCCGCCGCTGAAGCCGCATCCGCTGGAGACATCGTTGCCGTCGAAGGGTTGGGCGATGTCGAAATCGGTGACACTATCGGTGCTGTCGACGCTGGCAACGCGTTGGAAAGATTGACCGTTGATGAACCGACGTTGGAAATGGTCTTCGCCGTCAACTCATCGCCGATGGCGGGCCGTGAAGGCAAATACATCACCACGCGTCAGATCAAAGCGAGACTTGAAAAGGAGCTCGAACGCAACGTCGCACTCCGCGTTGAGATGATCGAGGGCACGGAGTCTTACGCCGTCAAAGGACGCGGTGTTTTGCACCTAGCCGTGTTAATCGAAACGATGCGACGTGAGGGCTTTGAATTGTCAATCGGAAAGCCTCGAGTGATCTATCGCGAAATCGATGGGAAAAAACATGAGCCTTTCGAGACTCTCTCTGTCGAGGTGCCGACTGATGCGATGGGACCAGTCATGGAATTGGTTGGGGCGAGACGAGGCCAGCTCGACGAGATGACGCCCCGTGGCGAATACACCATGTTGAACTTCAGCATCCCTTCTCGGGGCCTGATTGGACTGAGGACAAAATTGCTAAACGCCACTCGAGGAACCGCCATCATCACTCACCGTTTCGAGAGTTACCGAATGGTCGAAGGTGAGGTTCCCCGCCGCCCCAATGGCGTACTGATTTCCATGGTTTCCGGGAAAGCGATGCCTTTTGCCTTGTTCGGCTTGCAGGACCGAGGCGATTTCTTTGTCGCGCCAGGCGATGAGATCTATGAGGGGATGGTTGTTGGCGAGAATGCCAAAGACAACGATATGCCTGTTAATCCTTGTCGAGAAAAGAAACTCACAAACATTCGCGCCGCAGGCAGCGATGACAACGTGATCCTTAAGCCACCAAGAGATATGTCTCTTGAATCGGCATTGGAATACATCGAAGAAGACGAGCTAGTTGAGGTGACGCCAGAAACCATCCGGCTGCGAAAGATGGTTCTCAAGGAATCTGATCGCAGGCGATTGCGTCGTGGCTAGCGGAGTGCAAAGCCGCAGGTGATTGCTGGGCTTGGCATGTTGAGCCGCGGGGGGAGTCGCCGACGCCTCGGGTGTTGCGGCTTTGTTTTCTTTCGTCGTGGCGTGAGGGCAGGTGCCCGAGGCGTCGCATGAAGCTTCCCCATTCTGCCCATGGAGCTATGTAACTCGAACCTTGGATAAGTATCAGCTCGCCTTAGCCAGCGGCTCAATTTCTACACAGCTAATCGTCGTAGCCGTTTCCAGCCAAGTCACCTTCGGTGATCAACGTGAAGCCTCGGTCGGCGAGCGTCTCCGATGCAATCTCGATGTTGTCGACCATGATCGCAACGGCGGGGTTCCCGTTAGGTCGGACGATCAACGGCATAATCTGTGAAATGTTTAATTCAAGCGTGAGCAACGCCGTGCAAACCGAAAGCAAAGGCTGAGCCGTGTCAGGGAGCTCGACGCCGAGCATGTCAGACTCAATGATTGCCAGGCCACTTCGCTCGAGGATCTCGCGTCCGCGATCAGCATCGCTAACCATGAACCTCACGAACGCGCACTCCGCAGCGTCCGAGATCGACAGCGCACAAATCCGTATGCCCGTTCCTTCGAAGCGTTTGACCACCTCAAGCAGTTGACCGACCCGGTTTTCCATAAAGATGGTGAACTGGCGTAGGGCGGGATAGTTATGGCCTCTCATGGTTTGAAAGGCCACACCGGAATTGTCACCGCCACCGTCACTGCTCATCGTCTCAATCGAATGGGTTCGGGGATTGTCGACCGATTAAATAAAGCGCCCAATTAAGGCGCACAACTCAAATGCAAGTGTAGCGCTTTCAGACTCCTTTGGTCAAATCATGCCCACCGCCGACCTGTTTCGTCATTCCATCTCCTTCCGTGTTGAATACCACGAGACTGACGGGCAGAGACGTGTTCACCATTCAAACTTCATCAACTACTTCGAACGCGCCAGGGTAGAAATGCTTCGCGCCGCCGGCCTCAGCTACCGTCAATTCGAAGACGATGGCCGGTTGCTTGTGGTAACTGAAATGAACCTACGGTACTTCGGATCGGCAGAATTCGACGACTTACTGACGGTGAATGTCGAGGCCACGGATGTCCGAAAGGTCCGAATACGGCATTGCTACTCAGTCACTCGAGGCGATGAGCTGATCACCGAAGGAGACTCCGTCATCGCGTGCGTTGATCGAAATGGCAAGCCTACCAAACTTCCGGAGATCTTTTGGAAGACCTGGCGGGAACGCAACGATTCCTAAGCTCATTTGAGTGCCAATTCGCCCTGGTGTCGGCTCCAGAGAAGGTTCATGCAATTCATTCGACGCGAACGAGGGTTGGACGCCATGCCTCGCGATGCGTTGTTCCCATCTTGTTCTCGGTTGCAATGTGTCAATCCGCACCGTTGCGTTCGTGCACGGGAGGCCGTTGTGCCTGTGGCGCCGTGTGGCTATCTTGGCGAGTTGGCTTTTCTTCTCTTCATTTAGGTTCTCATCGTGCTGAAGCAGTCCCGCTCACGGAGTTGCTCGGTGAAAAGTCGTCGCCGACTCATCGCGGAGCAGCTTGAGAAACGCATGGTCATGGCGGCGACGCCGTTCATCAGCGAGTTCTTGGCTTCCAATTCTGGCGGGCTTCGTGACGTAGATGGTGACTCGAGCGATTGGATTGAGATTTACAATCCGACCGATAGCGCGGTCGATCTTTCCGGCTGGCAGCTAACCGATGATCCGGACCTGGAGGACTTTTGGACGTTCCCGTCGACTGTCGTAGATCCGGGACAGTCGATTGTCGTCTTCGCGTCGGACAAAGATCGAGCGATCTCAGGAGAGCAACTTCACACGAACTTTAGGTTGGCGTCTGGAGGAGACTTCCTTCGTTTGCAAGACGCTAGTGGAACGGTGATCAGCGAGTTCGCGCCAACGTATCCACCTCAAGCCACCAACGTCAGCTATGGCGTTCCCATCGAAACGAATGTGTATGTGGAAAGTGGGGCGGCAGGTCTTTTCGCCGTGCCGGGCGGTGGCATCGTTGATACCAACGTGAGTTCAACAACCTGGACAGATTCGGCTTTCGATGATGCGGCGTGGTTGCCGGTCAATGTTGGTGTTGGGTTCGGTGTCAGTACTCCCGGTTTCAATGTCACCTACGTAAAAGCTCGTTCCTCTGGTTCGTTTAATGGGAACGTCAATTCGATTGCAGTCGCAGATCAGGTCCTTAACACACCCGCGTATCAATCGCTTGTGCTTTCCGAATCGGTACCCGTGATCAACTATTTTGGATCGGGTGCGGGCGCAAATTTTGGGAATGATCTACCTTTCCCAAATCAGAATATTGGCGATGACATCAATCACTTTGTGATTCAGGCTGAAGCGAAGCTGCAGATCCCAACCGCGGGAACCTACACTTTCGGAGTCAATAGCGACGATGGATTCCGATTGGAGCTTCGAGATTCCAGCGGCACGACATTCACGTCGTCTTTTCCCAATCCAAGGGCGCCGCGTGACACGATTCAAAGCTTCAATCTGCAAGCGGGACAATATGATCTCGATCTGGTGATGTTCGAAGCTGCGGGTGGTGCGAGCGTTGAATTGTTTGCGGCGTCGGGAAGCCATTCAAGCTTCAACGGGGCGTTCCGTTTAGTGGGCGATGTTTCTAACGGTGGGTTGTTTGTTCAACACGACTCAACCTCGTCACCTGCTGTGCAGACCGACGTTTCGTCTTCCTTCGCTGGGGTAAACAACGCGTCTTCACTGTTGCGTATTCCCTTTGATGTTTCCAACCCGGCCGAGATTGATGGTCTCGATTTAGAGGTGGCTTACAATGACGGGTTTGTCGCTTGGATCAACGGTATTGAGGTTGCTCGAGCGGCCGCCCCGATTAACCTGACGTCGACATCAGCTGCTACCTCGACGCGAGATCCCTTCCAGACGATTGCACCCGAAACATTTACGCTTGATGCTTCAGCGCGATCCACAATTCAGGATGGCGAGAACGTCTTGGCCATTCAGCTACTTAACGACAGTGCCGCTGACGATTCGCTATTGATGTCGCCTCGGCTAACAGCGACGCGAATTCAGGAGAACTCGTTAACGTTCTTTGCAACGCCGACGCCTGGTGAAATCAATCGAGACCCGGTTGATGGCGTTCTTGATCAAGTGGTCGTTGATCTGCCAGCTGGATTCTACGAAACGAATCAGGCGGTTTCTCTAAGCCATAGCGATTCGCAGGCCACCATTCGATATACACTCGACGGATCAGAGCCGACCGAATCAAACGGAATGAGCTACCTCGCACCGATTTCTGTTTCGCAAACGACAGTCATTCGAACGGCAGCGTTTCGCGAAAACTATATCCCTGCGCGAAGTGTCTCAAGGACTTATCTTTTTCTAGATGACGTCTTAACGCAGTCAAATGACAATAGTCCGCCTCCTGGATGGCCATCGACATGGAATACCAACGAGGTGGATTACGGGATGGATCCCAATGTGATTGCCTCCGAAGGTGCGGAAGTCGTCAAGGAAGCCCTGCGAGCGGTGCCTACGCTTTCAATTAGCACTGACCTTGATAACCTTTTTGACTCCGCGATTGGTATCTACTCAAACGCGCGGCAGGATGGCCGGGACTGGGAAAGACCAGCATCAGCCGAGTGGATCAATCCAGACGGTACCGAGGGGTTCCAGGTCAACGCGGGGTTGCGGATACGAGGTGGTTTCAGCCGCAACGATTTCAATCCAAAGCACTCGTTCAAGCTCTACTTCCGTGGTGCGTACGGCGAAAGTGAACTCAATTATCCTCTTCATGGCGATCGTGGGGTTTCGCAGTTCAAGCAAATCGATCTGCGTACCGCACAGAACTACTCTTGGTCATCTGGTCACAACGCTACCAACAACTTTGTCGCGGAAGTGATGGCGCGGCGGGCGCAGCGAGACCTTGACCAACCCTACACGCGAAGTACTTGGTTTCACCTGTATCTGAACGGTCAATACTGGGGCATCTTCCAGACTCAAGAACGGGCCGATGCAAATTACGCGGCGTCCTACTTCGGTGGGGACGCGGATCAATACGATGTCGTCAAGCCGGGTGACAACAACAAACGCATCGAGGCGATCGATGGAAACATGGACGCCTACACACTGCTTTGGGAAGCAGCCGTCGCACGTGCTCCTGACGGTGCAACACCAGCGTTTGTCGATGATGCCGCATTCCTGGCGGTTCAAGGAAAAAATCCAGATGGCAGCGACAATCTCGAATTACCGGTGCTCTTGGATGTAGAGAACCTGATCACCTACATGATGATCACGCTCTATGGAGGAAACCTCGACGCGCCGATCAGTAACTTCATCAACAACAATCGTTCCAATAATTACTTCGGCATCTATGACCGTAATGGGAGGGAAGGCTTCCAGTTCTTCCAGCATGACGCCGAGCATACGCTGCGGAGCTTAAGCGAAAACCGCAACGGTCCGTACAACCATCCTGACTTCGAAGGCAACGTAAACAATTTCAATCCTCAGTGGCTGCATCAGCAATTGATGGCCAATGACGAGTACCGTCTGATGTTTGCTGACGCTGTGCAGCATGCCTTTTTCAATGAGGGCCCTCTCTCGCCGACGGGAGTGCGGGCCGTGCTCGACGAGTCGTCATCCGAGATCGATCAGGCCGTCATCGGCGAGTCGGTTCGATGGGGCGATGGCCGATGGCCTGAGAGAGATGCCCGAACACGCCAAGACTTCATCAACGCACTGAACAACCTTCGGAATAACTATATCCCCCAGAGGACGGATTTGGTGATCAACCAATTCCGTAACACGAATCTCGTACTCAAAGACGGTTCGGGGAACTACAACGTCCAAGTTTCAGCTCCGCTCTACCCGGGTGTGAATCCAGCCACCTTCCTTGTCAATGGAAATGGCCAGCACGGTGGTGAGGTCTCGGCAGGTGATCTGCTTTCATTTGGTAATCTCGAGGGCACGGTTTATTACACCACGGATGGGGCTGACCCACGGATGTTTGGAAACACCGTCAACCCCAACGCGAGTACGTTCTCGGCGACAACGACCGAACAGACATTGTTGAGCTCCGGTGCAATCTGGCGTTATGACGATACCGGTGTTGAGCCCCCAGGTGCTTGGAACTCCGCTAGCTTCGACGATTCTTCTTGGTCATCCGGGCCATCGCAACTTGGCTACGGTGATGGTGATGAGTCGACGGTGATTGAAGGCGGGCCCTCGAATGACCGGCGGCGGGCTGCTTTCTTCAGGACTGAATTCCAGAACAACGGCCCCACCGGCAATAGCCAGACCCTCACTCTTCGCGTGCGTCGCGACGATGGCGTAGCGATTTATCTCAATGGTGTTGAAGTCGTTCGAGACAACCTGCCTCCGGGAACACTGACAATGGCCACGACGGCCAGCTCGGCAATCTTTGGCGACGGCGAGAATGACTGGATCGAATTCTCCGTCGATCCATCGAGTCTGGTTGCGGGAACGAATGTGATTGCCGCTCGCGTCCATCAGATCTCGGCAACCAGCAGCGATCTTTCTTTCGATACTGAAGTGATATTGAGGACGACGTCAGGTGGAACACCAATTCCCTTGAACCAGCCGACCACTGTCTCGGCGCGAACGCTTGCCGCCGATGGCGCCTGGTCAGCTCTTCAGAGGGCGGTCTTCAGCATTCCATCCACTCCGGCTTCGGCGGACAACCTTCGAATCACTGAATTGCACTACCACCCGGCGGATCCGGAGAACACTGAGTTCGTTGAACTGCAGAACATTTCGAACGAAAGGATTTCGCTTGAGGGTGTAGCATTTACCGATGCGGTGGAATTCACCTTCGGTGAGGGAACCTTCCTCGAACCAGGTGGGATCGTTGTCCTGGCTGATGATCAAGCCGCTTTGCAGGCTGCTTTCCCCGAGTTGACCGTGATCGGTGGTCAGTACGAGGGTGGCTTTCGCAACAGCGGTGAGGACGTCGAGATTAGCGCGGCCGATGGCTCTGTTATCCAGGCTTTCACCTACGACGACAATGGAGCCGGATGGCATCCCACCACTGATGGAGATGGTCCTTCGCTGACCATCATTGATACGCAAGGTGACTACAGCGATGGCGGCAATTGGCGACCCAGCGTTGCGATTGGTGGAACGCCGGGTGCTATCGAAGTTCTTCCCGCCAACGTCGTTGGACGGCATGTCGCCTACGGGGGCGCGACGGCTGGCTATGGCGAGGATGCGATCGTCCCTAATGTTGACGCATTGTTACCCGGTCAGACTTCGACGGCGAATCACTACACCAACTATCTTCACGGGATCAATCGCGTTGTCATCGATTTGGAAAACGCCCCCGCGACACCCACGCTCGATGACTTTGAGTTCTCAGTTGGCGTTGGGTTTAGCGAGTCCATTTCGGCTGCAAGCATCGATGTCGCATCCGGTGTAGGTACCAATGGCAGTGACCGCGTGACGATCGCGTTCGCGAACGGATCCGTCGTCAATCAATGGTTGCGTGTAACCGTGCTGGCCACGGAACGAACGGGACTCACGGTCCCCGACGTGTTTTACTTTGGCAACCAAATTGGTGACGTTAGTGGAGTCTCCGGTGCAGGTGACGTGACCGTCAATTCAATTGACACGTTGCTGACACGTTTCAATCAATCGCTCGAGACCAATTCAGCGGGCATTGAGAATCCCT
>JBCCKZ010000068.1:0-14036 GCA_039027135.1 Planctomycetota bacterium | reverse complement strand
CATGTAGACGACAAGCGTTCCCGGAAACCGAGCCAATGCTGGCCAATCCAATGCTGATTCGGATTTTGTTGGTTCCTCATGACCGGTCACTAAAGCTACCGCCGATGCCAGTCCCCGATGGGTCACGGGGATGCCCGCGTAGGGCCCCGCCGCTAAGGCCGCTGTGATACCTGGGACGATCTCGAACGGAAGTTTTGCCTCGACCAACGCTTCGATCTCCTCGGCTGTCCGAGCAAAAACTGCCGGGTCGCCACCCTTTAGTCGAGCCACGACTTTTCCGATTCGGACATGTCGAAGCATCTCCTCGATGATCTCGGGTTGTTTCCAAATTCGACTCTGGCCGTGCTTGCCAACGCAAATGCACTCGGCCTGAGAAGCATGGTTCAGGATGGTTTTGTTCGAGAGCCCGTCGTAGAGTACGACATCTGCTTTTGCCAGGCACTGGACGGCTCGCAGCGTGATCAGGTCGGGATGCCCTGGTCCGGCACCAATCAAATACACCTGCGCGGCACCCGCAGGGGATTCGGGCAGCTTCGGCCGTGAGTCGTCATCGTCGAAAAACGCTTGCATCCCTGGGTTTTAGCCCGAAAATCGAGTCTGGACAGCCCCAAGCGAGGCCGCCATACTACGCGGCCGAAATTTGCTCAAGAATATTTTCATCACCCACCCGCCCAAGAGCGGCGAAAACCGATCAAAGATGCCTAATACCGCCAGCGCAAATAAGCGACTTCGTCAGAACGATAAACTGCGAGCTTTCAACCGATCGCGTCGGAGCGCCCTCCGAACCCAGATCCGAAAGGTCCGCGAAGCCGCTGCAGAGGGCAAGGTTGATGTCGCTCAAACAGAATTGCGCACGGCACAAAAGAAGCTGGATCAAGCCGCTGCAAAGAAGTTGATCCACCCCAACGCAGCCGCACGCACGAAAAGTCGACTGGTTAAGTTGGTCAAAGCCGCTGGCTGATCACGGCGAACGACGCAGACGCTACATTGGGTGATCTTTCATCCACGTAACTCTGTACACGCCATCTGTTCATGACAGCTCATCCGAATTCTGCTCCAAAACTTCATAACGCCGTCTGGCCCGGAGTCGTGGGCAAAGGGGGCGAAGGAAACGATCCGCCGATCCCGCTAGAGGAGATGCTTGATCTCACGGCGGCAGCAGAAGTTGACGGACGCAAATTTGACGGCGTCGATGTTTTCCTGTTCGACCCTCATGTCTCCATCGATGCCGATGACGCGGAGCTTGAAAAGCTCGCGGAGGCAGTCAAGAGTCGCGACCTAGTGATCGGAACGGTTGTGGCGCCTATCTGGGAACCAACGGGTGGCGGATCTGCCGCGGGCAGTGATGAACAAGTTCAAGCATTCCTCACCCAGGTAAGAAAAGGGTGCTCAATCGCCAAGCGTTTGCGTGAGCTTGGTGTTCGACCCTACGGATGCGTGCGTCTCGATACCGCGGCCGGCGTCGAAGATTGGGTCAAGGATCCCGAGGGCTCACAAGCACGAATCGCCGAAACACTGAAATCGGCCTGCGATATCGCCGAAGAGTTTGGCGAGCGTTTGGCAGCCGAGGGCGAGATTTGTTGGGGTGGAATGCACTCTTGGAAAAAGATGGTTGATCTGCTCGAAAGAGTTGATCGTCCTGATCGCCTCGGATTCCAAGCTGATATGGCCCACACGTTGTTATATCTTCTCGGCTACAACGCACCTGAGGATGCAATTCTGCCAGAAGACTTCGATTGGGCTAACAACGACAAAAAGAAAGAGGCACTCGCGGAACTAACAGCCGCGCTGCGTCCATGGACCATCGACTTTCACGTCGCCCAAAATGACGCCACCGTGCACGGAACTGGTTCGCACGACAAAACCGGCCGACACTGTCTACCCGATGATCCCAATGGCAAACTCAATATCGCCGAGGATGCCGGCTTCTGGCTGCGTGATCAAGACGGTGCTCTTACCGGCGCCGTTGACCATATCTGTTGGGACGGATGCATGTTCCCCAATGAGGTCATGTACAAGCCCGAGACATGGAACAGCATTCTCTCAGCGATGCTTGCGGTCCAAGATCAACACGGAATCAATTGATTAGTTTGAATTGGCAAGTCTTCTGGCTCGGCAACGGCAGAGACACAAACGAGATCAGTGCGTGAGCCGCGACCCGGATATGAGCGAAGCAAATGAAGGGGCCGGGCAAACTAGAATGAGAGGCGGACCGCCTATACCCTTCACCCCAGTCTGGCTGACCGCATAGATATATTGCCCGATGCCTTCGCGGCTACGCCGCATCCGGCAAACCTGACACCTGACACCTGACACCTGACACCTCAACAACAACCTAAAACGAATGAAACCACTCAATATTGGACTGATCGGTTACGGCTTCATGGGCCGAACACACAGCAACGGCTACAAACGCGTCAACGACTTCTTCCCGGAGATCGGGCTAAGGCCGACTCTCAAAGCGGTTTGCGGTCGTAACACCGAGAAAGTCCAAGCCTTCGCCGACCAATGGCAATACGAGTCCATCGAGACTGATTGGCGAGCGCTCATTTCACGTGATGATATTGACGCGATTGATATCTGCACGCCCAACAACTCGCACGCTGAGATTGCAATCGCCGCCGCGGAAGCTGGCAAGATGATCTTGTGCGAAAAACCGTTGGCCTTGAATCCCGAAGAGGGCGAAGAAATGGTTGCCGCCGTCGAGAAGGCCGGCGTCGCCAACACGGTTTGGTACAACTATCGACGCGTACCAGCCGTGACGATGGCGAAGCAGTTGATTGATGAGGGCAAGCTCGGGCGAATCTTCCACTACCGCGCAAATTTCCTTCAGGACTGGACCATTAGCGATGATGTTCCACAGGGTGGTGCGGCTCTATGGCGTTTAGATGTCAACGCCGCTGGTTCTGGAGTCACCGGCGACTTGCTGGCCCACTGCATCGACACCGCCATTTGGCTCAACGGCAGCATCACCGACGTCACAGCGATGACGGAAACTTTCGTCAAAGAGAGAATGCATACCGAGACCGGGAAAATGGAACCGGTTGGGATTGATGACGCCTGTGCATTCCTCTGCCACTTTGAGAACGGTTCACTTGGGCTATTCGAATCGACTCGCTATGCGAGAGGACACAAAGCACTCTACACCTTAGAGATCAATGGTGAGAACGCATCCATACGCTGGGATCTACATGATTTGCATCGCTTGGAATACTTCAATCACGACGACGAGGGACGTCTGAGAGGATGGCGAAGCATTCACGTGACCGATCACGGCGGTGACCAACCCTATATGGAAAAGTGGTGGGTCCCTGGTTTGCAAATCGGCTACGAGCACACCTTCGTCCATCAGGTCGCTGACTTCTTGAAATCCGTTGAAGCGAATGAACCGTGTCATCCGAACTTCAGAGATGCATTGGAAACTCAAAAGGTTTGCGAAGCGGTTCTCGATAGTGCCAAGTCAAAGAGCTGGAAGAACGTCTAACCGTGGGGCTCTTTGACGGAACGCCCTTCGAGATCGAATCGCGGTGTAACTACTGCGGCGAAGTCGAAAAAGAGGGTTGCTGCGATCCGAATGAGATCAAGCAACGCGAAGAGCAAGCCAAGGTTGATGCTGCCCGGAAACCGCCGTCAAAACAATCGGCTCGCGTCCAGGTTGAAAATCGAAAAGCCAAACGCAAGGTGACGGTGATTCGTGGGCTGACGGCCCAAGCCAACGATTTGCCTGATCTATTGACTCAGCTTCAATCGGCTTGTGGTGCAGGTGGAGTCATTCGAGAAGGTGATGTGATTGAACTACAAGGTGACCAGAAATCTGCTGTCACGAAGTGTCTTGAGTCGATCGGATATCGGGTTCGATAATGGACTTAAAACGGAAAACCGCGTGAGCGGCAAGCTATCCTGAGCGGCAAACTATCCTGAGCAGCATGGGGGGCGCAGCGATGACCCGGGCTCCTCACTGCCCGACTTCGTCAATCGGGCAGCGTCGTAGACTCCTGCTTCGGCACATCGTTTTGGTTTCCAGTACCGTTCAAACGCCTGGATCATCAACCCGCGACTTCATCCATTCGACCCGCTACGTATTCAGATAACTTATCTATCGAAGAGTACTCCATGGCCGTCATCGGTGTCACTTCGACACCCGTCCAATCTTCAATCTCGCCAGCAAGTTCCATGGCCGTCATCGAATCAAGACCATAGTGGTTGAAGTCATGCTCTGGGGCTATCTCTTTCGATGAAACACCTGCCCGAGATTCGATCCACTGCGAAAGCCATCGACTGAGATACTCGGCTTTGCCTTCGAAGCCATCTACAGAACACAGGTTCAATGCTAAAGGCGTCTGAGTCGAAACTCCCCGCCGATCATATCGAAAGATGGGGGAAGCTCGATTTGCTTCGATTCGTTCTCGTAGCTCCAATCGCTGCAGTTTGACACTCGACGTCCTCGGAAAGCGTTCACCGCAGAAAACACTAACGTGTGTTGGATCGACCTGATGAAACTCAATCATTTTGCTCCGAACTCTTCGCACTAGCACCGAATGATCCAACTTCGTTTCGCGGCGTGATAATTCAATAGCAATACCAAGCTCTTCACTACGCGGTCGACATACGCTGAAAGCCGCCACATGAAGAGATTTAGTCGCTGGTAATTCTGACTGTACTGTCTCAAATGCGGTTCGCTCCAGATCCATCGGCACTAAATTACGACCACGGACAATGATCATCTCTTTGGATCGCCCGGTGACATATAGTTCATCTTCGAACAGGTAACCAGTATCTCCGGTGCGTATAAATGTTCCATTCGAATTCGCTTCAATATCCAAGTGACTCGATTGGTCGATTTCCCCTTCCAGAACGAAGTAGCCATCACACACCGACGAACCTCGTATGCAAATTTCACCGACTTTGCCGGGCGGCTCCGTCTGACCCGTCAAAGGATTGATGATACGAATGTCGATTCCCTCCGCTGCGACACCACAACTAACGACATCCAGTGAACGATCTCGTTGTTCTGAGGTCTTTACCTCGACAGCATTCACCTTGCCACTCGAGAGTGACTCGCGACAGACTCTCTGTGTTTTGAGGTCACGCGGTTTCTCATTGGTCAGATCAAAACCACTCACTAATAGGGTCGACTCAGCCATCCCATAGCAGGGGTAAACCGATTTTCTATCAAAACCATAAGAGCTAAACCTCGCTGCAAAGTCATGTAGGGTCCTAGCGTGAATCGGCTCGGCACCGCAAAAAGCAACTTCCCAACTGGAAAGATCAAGCCCATCGGCCACACCCGGCGAAATGCGATCCACACAGAGTTGGTAAGCAAAGTTTGGCGCGCCACTAACGGTAGCTCTCTCCTGCGAGATCAGCTTAAGCCACCCGACAGGATGCCGAAGAAACGATTCTGGAGACATGATGATTGCTGTACCGCCGAGGTAAAGCGGCGCCAGCAATCCACCAACCAAGCCCATATCATGATAGAAAGGCAACCATGACACACTCCGAACTCCTTCACGTTCCGAGTGAGACTCCTTCTCAATTGGCAACAACCCGAATTGATGTTGGATCGCACGTAAGTTGGCCATCAAATTTTGATGGCGTACGATGACACCTTTTGGTTCGCTAGTGGAGCCTGATGTGTACTGCAAAACGGCAGCACTGATTGGTGGTGGCTGATCCTTGATGAGATCCAGATCAGCCTTTGACGCATCATCTGGCATTCGGTCGCTAAGGCGAATGATTGGTACCCCTTCACAAGACCCCTCATCCCCGTCGCATCCATTCTCATCCACCAGCGCGACGCGAGGCTGACAACTCCGCACAATCGAACGCAAGCGATCCCTCTTGCTATCGCTTCTTAGATCAGTGCATGGGACCGGCGTGACACCGGCTAGCCAACAACCAAAAAGTGTTGGGACAAATTCGATCCCAGGAGAAAAAGCGAGTACGACACGCTCACCGACATCATCCGCGCGATCTTCTAACGCACCTGCAAAGCGATTCGAGTCGATAAGCCACCGCGCAACCGCCTGGGACTTTCGCCATAGCTCCTGGTAGGTCAAACAATGATGTTCGCCAGCCTGATGAAACTCCAAAGCCTTGCGATTTGGAATGATCTCAGCGTACGCCGCCAGGCAGTCAATGATCGTTGAATCTCGATACGGAACTTGTCGATTCATCGGCCAAAGGTGTTCGAGTTCGACTAAATTCGGCCGCGATCAATATCGCCCCGCTAGCTATCTTTGATTTTGACGATAACGCCTCCAGGCGTCGAGGTAGGTATGGTCGGTTCCGCGATAATGCATGCGACGAACCGTATTTCCGTAAAAATGAAGAGGTCTATAGGGCCGCTTGTGAACGGGCATCGACTGGATCTGATCGCGGTAGTCACCTCGAGGCAAAACGACGGGTGAATAACCCGGCGAAGCGTTCTGGGCCGCCTCGACTCGAAGTGTGCTTGAGGCAATCACGATCACGAGGAGAATGAAAAACTGGCGAGTACAGATGAGTTGTGCGTTCATGCTAGGAACTCGATGCTTCGAAAGCGGATAATCCAACCAATGTGGGAAAATAGAGAATCCATACGTAAGTTGTCCGGATGGCCATTATTCTTGAGATAACGTAGTTTGTCATTGGGCTCAAAATTGGTCCGAGGACCTCGATGGGCTGAGTTTTTTCATTGATCATTTTGAAATACCGGTATGACTGATACTCCAAGTCAGCAAACCCCAGCCTCCAAAGCAACCAGGAAACGGGTGCCAAAGACCCTCATGTCGTTTGCCATTTTGCTGTTGGTTGGTTTTTACACGGCTTTCGCGCCCGCCATCGAACGACGCACAGGACTTGATCTTCCTCAGTTGACCATCGGAAGCGATGGCGGCGTCGAAATCGCGAAAACCAAAACAGATTCCACGGTCGCTTCAGCGGTTTCAGATACCGCGGTTAAAGAGAAGCAGCGATCAAAATCATCGACCGAAACCAAGCCCGAAGCGCCCGCCCGAAGTAATCGGGGACCGCTTGCTGAGCGGATGAGAAAATCAAGGGAGAGTTCATCATCCCAAAATCAGAAGAACCAGGCGAGAGAAGCGTCGACGGATCAAGCACGTGGTCCGCCACTTTACGGTTTTCTTCGCGAAGTCGGCAGCCAGCGATACATGTCACCAGGTGGCTTGCTTTATACACCCGGCAGTGCCGAAGGACATCGTCTCAAACATGTTGCCCGACATATCGAGGACCAACCATCGCGTCCCGGGAAGCATGGCGTATTTGACGGAGGTATGGAGAAAGCACTTCTAGTCATCGATCGAGCGTACGAGCGAGCCCAAAAGAAGCAACGCACAACTACGTTCAAAGAAGATGGACGCATTATTCACACTGTTGATATGGGGAGCCGAGTTGGCTTCATTGGTGGTCGTGAAGGAAATCAAAAAAGAAAGCCGATGGCGCGTCGCGTTCGATTGGTCCTTGACGGCAACCGCATCATTACCGCCTTTCCCCTCTGAGTAATACTCCAAGATGGCCCCCCGTCATTCGCTCGACTTCTGTCCCGTGTGTGAAGCCGGATTATGCGGCGTTCGCTACTTCCCGGCCCAGGTCGATCCAGATAATTCTCTTCGATCTGTACCCGCTCACGGTCTGATCATTTGTGATGAGTGCGAAGCAATCTGGGTCAAACCCGATCTCAATACCCCCCATCAATTTCCCGATCCTGAATCGCCTCGAGATCCCATTGGTGGTGGAGTGCTTTGGGGTGGCAACAGCCGATGGGCAACCAAGGAAGACTTGCAGGCGTTGGACTGGTCGGAACTCATTCGACCCGAACTAGATATCGCACCTGAGACATCTCGATGGGATGACCTCGGTGAGAACCAAAGCGACTCCATCGCCTAAGCGTGTCTCCTTCGACGGATTGATCTGACTATCGTGGATGACCCAAGATTACATCGACATGTCGCACAGGGTGTGATCTGCTGCGATCCAGAATGGGAAGCCGCTTACCGGCGGTTCGAAACACCGGAAGAGGAGATCAACAAATTCACTCGACGGTATCGAGCCTTTGGATTTGAGCAGCTCGCACCTGATACCCGAATTCTGGAGATCTTTTGTGGCCGGGGAAACGGTTTGGTGTCTCTTTCTCGCATGGGTTTCGAGCAAATCGAAGGAGCTGACCTGTCTGAGGAACTTCTGCTGGATTTCCTCAGCACCCATCCTCATCTTAGCGCAGACGTCCACCTAGCAGACTGTATGGATTTGCCATTTGAAACCAATTCCTACGACGCCGTGGTTGTTCAAGGTGGGCTACACCACTTGCCCACCTTGCCAGGCGATCTTCGTAGGACCCTATCGGAGGTCGAAAGGGTTCTTCGTCCCGATGGTCGCTTCTTTGTTATCGAGCCGTGGCGGACTCCTTTTCTCATCGCCGTGCATGCCATCGTCGAACGAAAGTTGATGCGGAAGATCTACGCCAAGGGAGACGCACTTGCCGAGATGACCGATCACGAGCGAGTCACTTATGAACAGTGGCTCGGACAACCCGATGTCATTTTACATGCCTTTGCTGAGCACTTTGAGCCCATTCAAGTTCAGAAGCGATGGGGGAAGCTCGCCTACATCGGCAAACCTCGTTCAGGTTAGGCCTTGACGCGACTAGGAGCGGATCGAACTCAAGAATATAAGAGTCTATCCCCATACCCATCAGCCGACTGGACGCTAGCCCGCAGCTCCCATCGAGACCGTACGCTAGCGCGTTATGGCTGAAGTTCTCGGATAGGTTCTAAACAAGGACGAATACGGATGACAACTTTTCTTCACGTAATATAAGTGCACGATGAGATCGATCCGAAGGGCGGCACAACGCGGCCAAACCCAAACCGACACCTCTGAATCCTTTCACTCATTTTCATTCGCAGACTTTTACGATCCGAATGGAATGGGTGTTAGGTCACTCCGCGTTGCCAATGAACATCGGGTGGCTTCAAACGGAGCGCTCAAAGAGCAAAAACCTAGTCACATGGAGCTATTCTTGATCGTTGTGAATGGGGAGCTCTCGCTGAAATCCTCGTATCAAAAAGACTTTCCCACTCTTCAATCGGGTGAAGTCCTTTGGCTCAGTACGGGAGCGGAAACCACGATCCAATTCTCAAATGCATCAGAGGTAGAGAGCCTTCATTTCTTCGAGTTCTGGGTATTCTCCGATCGACAAGACTACCGTCCCAGCTCACTCAATACAAAACTCTCCTCCAATCCGTCATCTCTCTTCAACACCATCGCCCGCGGGCGCGGCGAACGTGATAGCGAGTTCCCCATCAGGCAAGACGTACGCATTGACCTCGCTCAACTATCGCCCGCTCAAGAAAGCACTTGGGCAACCAGCCCAAGTCGTTCATCCTTTGTTCATGTCCTGAGTGGGGAAGTCGTTCTCGATGGCGACATCCTCAATGCTGGCGACGCCTTCACGTCAATCGGAGGAAAGGGAGAACCACTGAAGATCGTCTCACTAGCAAACAGCCAAGTCATCGCATTCGATCTTGCCTGATTCTTTCTGCTTCCCGTCTCGGATTTCGCCAGCCCTCGAGTGACTAACGATATCTCGTCTCTTTCTCGACAAAAGTCTCGCAACTGCCGCTACGAGTAATCAAACACTAAAGATCAAATGGCCTCGGAGCCACGCTGTCCAGTTCGAATGCGGATACAGTCGTCCATCGGCAAAATGAAAATCTTACCATCGCCAGGCTCTCCGTCATCGTCACTTCGTCCGGCAGCCTGAATCGCGGCGATCGTCGGCTCCACGAACTCGTCGTTGACCGCAATCTGTAACTGCATCTTCGGCAGCAAATTGAGTTCGCCACCGCGAGACCGCGATGCCGCAACATCTCCAGGAACGGCACCACGAGTGCGGCCAAAACCCTGACACGGGAGCACCGTTAACCGAACCACTTCGATTTGATTCAGTTCTCGTTTAACGTCATCCAACTTTGAGGGTCGAACGATGGCGATGATCAGTTTCAAGGTGACTCCCGGAGCGCCTTTATCGATATGGATGTCGCTATTGCGTGAATGGCTTCTACTGATCGTAACCCGAAGCGTGAGCGAGGGAAAACCATAGGCATATTGGCATAAGTAGCAAACATCGACGGTGGAGGAGATCGTCTGATCTTCAAATGATTGAATCTCAAACTCGACCATAGGATTTGAAACCGTTGTCACCCGAGGAGTCGTAGACCCCTCCTTCGGCTCAGTCCTAGCTCTACACCTAAAGACATAAAAAAACCCGGACCCGGGTCAGCGAGGCGGACGCTTTCCCGGGCCGGGCATCCTTCTGGCCCAGGCAAGAGCCGAGAAGTTTCAAGAGGCCTCGCCACCGGGCCAGCGAGTCGCTTTCGCAACTCTCCGGCCCGATCACGAGACCTAGGTGGTAGACCGATGTTAGGTTGGCCCCACTAACTAATTCCGATTAGTTGACTGTACCGCCAGCAATCGCGTCGGATGGATAGGCGTGCATGCCGTGTTCGGAAACGTCCAAACCAGCTTGCTCTTCTTCCGGCGAAACTCGAAGCAATCCAATGGCCTTCAAGACGAAGAACACGATGCCCATGGTCACGAATGCCCAAGCACAGATCGAAACGGTTCCGATGATTTGAGTAACCAAATCGCAATCGGTACCGAAGATTCCGGTCGCGATACCGCCCCAGACACCAGCCAGCCCGTGTACAGGGAAAGCACCAACTGGATCATCGATCTTGAGCTTATCGAGAAGCACGATACCAAGAACGACACAAGCACCACCCACAGCACCAATGATAATTGACTCAGGCTGCGAAACACGATCACAGTTCGCCGTGATGGCAACCAAGCCACCAAGCACGCCGTTGAGTGCCATCGTAAGGTCTGGCTTACCAAACATTCCCCAAGAAAGTACCAACGCAGTTACGGCACCAGCACCAGCAGCGATCGTTGTGGTCAGAGCAATGAAAGTCGTAGCGTATGCATTGCTCGCACCAGCATAAGTCAGTTGTGACCCAGGATTGAATCCATACCATCCTACCCAAAGGATGAATACACCCAGTGCAGCGAAGGCGATGTTGTGTCCAGGGATTGGAACGCTCTTGCCATCTGCGGTGTAGCGACCAAGACGAGGCCCGAGAGCAATCGCACCCGCAAGCCCAGCGAAACCACCAACAGCATGCACAACGATTGATCCAGCAAAGTCCTGGAAGCCCATTTCATTAAGCCAACCGCCGCCCCATTTCCATGAACCAGAAATCGGATAGATGATCCCGGTCAAGATAGCTGAGTAGACGAGATAGGCACCAAATTTCATACGACCGGCGACCGCACCAGAAACAATGGTCGCGGCAGTTGCTGCAAAAGCAACCTGGAAGAGGAAGTCAGCGGGAGTACTGTAATCGTTGTCTGCTGCGTCGCCCTCATCCAGAGACACAAACATTGCAGGCTTCCCGAGCCAACCGTTGTAAAGCCACTTCCCTTCTTCGTAAACGCCATCCTCCGGAGCACCCGGATACATCAAGGCGAAACCGATGAATAGGAAAAGCAGAATACCAACCGAAAGATCCATCACGTTTTTCGCGAGGATATTGATCGTATTCTTCGCCGAGTTCATACCAACTTCGACCATGGCGAAACCGGCCTGCATGAACAGAACCAAGACCGCACAAATGAACATGATCAACGTGTTGATCGTGTAGGCCGAATCTTGCTCGGGAGTCGCCTCAACGGCTTCTTCAACTGCCTCTGCCGCAGCTTCAGCTTCTTCCTGGGCAAACAATTCGCCGCTGCCCATCAGCGTTAAGCCCGCAATCAATACGAGCATTGGAATGCAGCCGCGAAGTCCACGGCCTAGTGTTAATAACTTCATCTATTTCCCTGAAGTATCTCGAGGAGGTGTCAAACAAAGGGCACACCTAGTACCCACATGGAAGCTGCTCACTGATGCTGCACACCACCAACTCCTGCCCGGGCCAAATCAAGTTCGCTCGTGAAGTCTGACGGAGGCGATGCCGTCGTGCACTGCTCCTGAGCAGCCACAATGCGATCCACGGACCATTTGCTATCTTTGCGTTCTGTTTCCGACCTAAGTTTCGACTCATCAAATCTTTAAGGTTTTTTGATTTTTTCATCCTCGGATGGATAGTGAAATTTGAAGCCCTGGCCATGCAAATAAACTGAGCAAAAATAAACCAGACTGCGCGCTTTCTTAGCGAATCCGAATACTGCCTATTTCACGGGCATTTTGATGCCAGTCGAATGCTTCGGTAATGATCACAACACAAAACCAAGGGAAGGGTTCGGATGAGACCCCTTGGCCTCCTAAGCGGGCTCAGAAAGCCAATTCCCGAAGTGATCGCCTTGAAGATAGTCAGCTCTTAACCGACTGCATCCAACCATCGCGGGTCCCGAAAACTCGCCATCTTCGGTAAAAAGCCAGAGCGGCGAACTTTGATCCTTCGCGTCGACCGGCCTCATTTTGGATTTCCTTCAAATGACCAACAAATCTGCAGTCGCTCAATGCATCACCTCGCCCCGCCTCAACGTTGAGCGCCTGCTCGAACGATTCGTCAGCTACGTCCAAGTGGATTCTGCTGCGAATCCGAACTCAAGCTGCTACCCCAGTAGCGAAGGCCAGCGAGAACTCGGTGCGATCCTTTGCCAGGAACTCTCGGCGATGGGAATTGAAGATGCCCATCAAGACGAAAATGGCTTGGTTTGGGCAACCGTTCCGGCCACCGTCCCTGGCGAAACGCCAACGGTTTGTCTGTGCAGCCATGTCGATACCTCCCCCGAAGCGCCTGCCAGCGGCGTCAAACCGCAAGTTGTTAGATACGATGGAGGCGACATCGCACTGGCCAGCGGCGACATCATCACCGAGAGTGAAATTCCCCGGGAACTTAAAGGCACCCGACTAATCACAACCGACGGATCGACCCTTCTGGGCGGTGACGACAAAGCCGGCGTCGCCATCATCATGGAAGTTGCCGAAACTCTGATGGAGCGCCCCGATCTTCAGCGTGGTCCCGTTCGCGTCTTGTTGACCTGTGATGAAGAGATTGGACACGGCACAGACAAGATCGATCTCAAGAAAGTCGACGCGGCCGTGGCCTACACGATCGACGGGGGGGACCACGGCGTGATCGATGTCGAGACGTTTTCAGCTGACGGCGCAACCGTGACCTTTAGTGGCTACAACATTCACCCTGCGATCGGTAAAGACAAGATGATCAATGCCGTTCGTGCCGCGGCCGAACTCGTTGCTCGCTTACCGAAAGATCACCAATCTCCTGAGACCACTGACGGAAGAGATGGTTTCATCCATCCCTACGCTATCGAAGGGGGTGTTGCCGAAGCATCAGTCAAAATGATTCTTCGTTCGTTTGAATCGAGTGACCTGAATGCCTACGCTGATCAAATCCGATCGATCGTCGCAGCCATTCTTGATGAAACTCCCGGCCTCTCCGCGGATGTGCAAATTACTCGACAATACCGGAACCTTCATGAAGGTTTGCAATCGCTACCCGAGTCAGTCGAATTTGCGGAGAGAGCTTTTGATCAACTTGGTATCGCTTGTAAAAAAGAGATCATCCGAGGTGGAACCGACGGGAGTCAGCTAACCGAAAAAGGTCTACCCACACCCAATCTCTCTTCGGGTCAACACAACATTCATAGCATCAAGGAATACGCGTGCTTGGATGAGATGGTGATTGCCGGTGAGCACTTGATTGAGCTGCTAGATCTTTGGGCTGGCCAATCCCGTTGAAGCAGATTTCGATCGTCGTCGTTCTCGTACTCCATTTAAACTCCCCCGGAATGTCGAGGATGTGAGCCGTGACCCGAATGTGAGCGCAGCGAACGAAGGGGCCGGGTTAGAGTGAGTATCGACCTTTTCTACGTGATAGGTGCCGCAAAAATTCCGTGTTCTGCGCTGCCCGGTGCCCGCACCGCATCCGGCCAACGGCTCACTTGGATGGTTTGCCAATTCCTATCGGATTGAAGTAATTCGGCTCGTTGCCTTCCTTCCACTTGAT
>JBCCKZ010000067.1:0-14132 GCA_039027135.1 Planctomycetota bacterium | reverse complement strand
GTTGGTAAGACGTGGTATCACGGTGTTGAACTTCTCTCACCAACCGAATGAGATGAACACGCAATTCAATAGCGACGCCTGGTACAAAGAAGGCCTGCAATTTGAGTGCACTCAGTGCGGTGGATGCTGCAGTGGCGGACCGGGGTTTGTATGGATCGACGACAATGAGTTGCAAGCGATGGCCAACCACCTCAAGATCGAAGTGGAGGACTTCAAACGTAAGTTCACTCGAATGGTCGATGGCCGCCGCAGCCTTACCGAACGGCAGAACTACGACTGTGTCTTGCTTGATCAAGAATCTCGAAAATGCACGGTGTATGAGAACCGTCCGATTCAATGTCGCACCTGGCCATTTTGGGACTCCTGCGTTCAGAGCAAGAAAGCTTGGCAAGCCACATGTCGTGTTTGTCCGGGCGCCGGAACCGGCCGCCTTTATTCGCTTGATCAAATAGAAATCCAGCGGACCGAAAAGATTGTCTAGTATTTGTGGGACTAGCTAAACCTTGCGGGTTGTAGCGGTCGAAACAGATGTAGGGACGCCGTGCGTCGGCGAATTGCATCTACCTCCGTGAAAAATGTCATGAAACCGCAATGGATTGTGGCCCTCATTGGGCTGGCCGTCATGCCTTTGGTTGGTTGCGTTGCCCCGATGGGCTGTGGACCAAATGCCTGTGGCCCAATGGCTTTGAATACCTGTAATGGTTGCGACCAGTGCAGTGGTTGCGGCGAGCTTTACGTCGATCCATGGATTAATCACCCACCGCTGTACCCCGACCCCTGTGATCATTGCGGCAACTACGACGGACGCGTTTGCGTTGAGCGTCGAAGTCTCTTAGATGGGATGAGATCCCTTTGGGGCTATCGGATTTGCGATGACGGATGCGGAGGGTGTGATGATGGCTGCGACAGCTGCGTGGTCGAACCCGACTGCGGTTGCGACGTGCCTTGTGCCTGCGAACCAACGAGCGGTTTCCTCAATCGTGTTCCGACGACGGGTTGTGGCTGTGAATCCACTTGTGGTTGCGAACCAGTATGCGGCGTGGAAGGCCCATGCGAACTCGAGCCGGTGTGTGGTTTGGAACCCGTGTGTGGTGTTGAGCCGGCATGTGGATGCGAGAGCGGTTGTGCCGAGTGTGGAGACGGCTATCACGCTGGCATGACAACCATGCCACCAAGCACCAGTGACGTCATCATCCGATCTTCCAAGCACGAACCTTTGCAGCTTCGCCGAGAAAGGCAGATCTTTACGCCACGCTAACTGCCTTTTTCTTTGCCCTAACGGGTCGAAGACGTCGCCAGGCTTTCTAAATGGACGTGCTTTCCCAACGGCTGGCGAAAGCAGCTACAGCTCTTCTGACTCATCCACATGTGCAGTCGTCACGGGAACCGGCTCGCCCCATTTGGGCGAGAACTTGGCGCCACAGTGAACACAATCCTTCTCGCGGCCGAGCGAGTCGTCGTCGAGCGACATCACTCCTTGGCATTGGGGGCACATCACGCTGACTCGCCCCGGTGATTCACAGAGCGATTCGAGCCTCTCCTGGGTGATGCCCGCTATCTCAATATCTTCCGGCTCAAGCGTTGTGAGCATCGCGTGATCAATATCCGAAACCTCGGCCAGGCGATTGGCGAGCCGTCGAACGCTTCTTTCGAAACTATTTCGGCTACAGCGTCCATTGCCGAAATGTCGGTCTCGATTGACGAATAAGTAGGTGAATCCTCGCAACAACTTTTTACGAGCACCGGGTGGTAACTCATATTTAGCCTTTGCTGCGATCAGCTCAAAGATTGCCCCTAAAGCCGCGGGCGGATAGTCATCAAAGTGCATCGTGGTTCCCACCCGCGAGCTCAACCCGGGGTTGCTCCGAATCATCTGCCTCATTTCAACGGGATAGCCCGCAAGGATCACCACCAAACGGTCTCTTTGGTCCTCCATGCGTTTGAGGAGTGCTTGAATTGCCTCTCTTCCGTATTGGTCTTGTCCACTTTCGTCAATCAACGTGTACGCTTCATCGATAAACAGAACCCCATCGAGTGCCTCATCAATCTTTGCGTTCGTCTTAGGTCCCGTTTGCCCAGCGTACTCGGCAACCAAACCACTGCGATCCGTTTCCACAAGGTGTCCCTTCTCCAGCACACCAAGTGCCCCATAGATCTCCGCAACGATACGCGCCACGGTCGTTTTACCCGTCCCCGGGTTACCGACGAATGCCATATGCAAACTCGGTCTCGTTGTGGGAAGCCCTTGATCACTTCGCAGCTTCTCCATCCTCAGAAAATTCGTCAGGGTTTGAATCTGATCTTTGATCCCATCAAGACCGACCAATCGATCTAGTTTCGCCCTGGCGTCTTTAAGACGCTCTTCCGGACTTCGATCATCTGGAGCCTCCTCGGCGGTAGGTTTCACTTTGGCGTCTTTCGCTTCCTTGTTCAGTTGCCGATCGGAGCGAGGCTGCGGCGAGGGCGTTTGAGCGGCATCAATGGAAGAGCCATCGCGTAGTCGCTTCGCCTCATCCCTAAGCCACGCAAGAGCATCTCGCGCGGATTGGGTATCTCTATCGGACGCGAGACGCTCGGGTGCGTTGTCTTGGCAAGACTCGAACTGCCGCCGCATCGCAATCAGGTTCTGATTATCAACGATGGAAATCTCACCATCGACGCTGGCGAGTAGCTTTGCCATCCGGTGGGCTAAAGATTCGAGCTCCCCGAACCGATCGCGAATCGCGGGGATCTCAGCAAACGGCCTGATAAGTTCAGACCATTCAAAACCATTAGCCGCATCGATGAGCCAATCAACTGCCTCGCGAAGTTGGTGCCCCATGACTTTCTGCTGCCACACGTGTTCCAAAAGAACACGCCCCAATTGCCGCTGCTGCATGGATTGACCGTTTGCATCGGGCACGACCGACGAAAACACCTTCATCACCAACCCGCGATGCAAATCATCCATTTGTTCCGAAACAGTGGCCGCGTCTTCGTCATCCTTGCCACTGAGCCATCCATAAGAACCGCGAATCAGCTCTCCACTTTCGATGTAAAGAAGCTGAGTTTGCTGAAGCGATTCGCGATACATGCGAATCGCCTGGATGATTTTGTCGTCGGCGGACATAAAACGGCATTGGGAAGTGGCTGAAATCTCACAACAGCCTAACGCAGTCCGCCACTTTTCTCACGACTAGGGTTGTGTGATCCAGCGTTTTGTTTTTGCCTCAGGCACAGCCTCCATGGCGGCCGAAGCGGGAAGGAGTGGCGGAGCGCCGATCTGTCGATCGACTTCGGCGGCTTTCGTGTCTTTCCCTTCAGCACGACGCCGTTCCACCTTGATGATCGGACCGTGGTAAGCCAGTGAGCGATCGCGTCGGAGATTGATCGGCTGAAATTCATCCTGGTTTGCGTTTGTCCGCGTACCCAGGTAGGGATTACCTTGAGATCGCGACTTGATTCGCAAATCGCTCGGCTCAGGTAGAGGATCGAGCAGGTCCTCGAGTGTCAACGGCTTATCGAGCCGGTCGGCACGTCGGACGATTCGTTTTTTTGGCGCAAGATTCTCAGAAGCCATTGGTGCAGTTTCGGCAAGAAAGTCCTCGACAATCCGATTGTCGATCCTCAGAGAAGCATCAGAAGCATCAGAAGCTACCCTCAGGCTTTCGGTATCAGCCGAGTTTGCAGGAGCCTGGGACGAGGCAAACTTGGCCCTCGAATCCAAGTGCGGAGCTTGGTTCCCATGCGAGGGCTGCCGATGAACATCAACCACTGGCTGTCGTGCCATGGCCTTGTCGGAAAGCTTCTCTGCTTGACTCTGTGGGCTAAGTGCGGCGGATTCGGCGGTGGGAACGTCTCTACGGAAAGGCAGTGACCCGAGGATGCCGATCGCAGCTAGTAAAACACCAAACGTTAGATTTCTCAAACGACTAGACCGAGGTTACGAGGCTATGAAGCGTCGTCCCTGATGGTTTGCGTATCCTTACACGCTCGTTATCGACTTAAGGCCCCCTCAACTTTCTGACTTGAGCCCGATTTCGGGTTAGGGGGATTGGGCGATATTTTCAAATAGATCGTTTCGTCGCTCCAAGTCTGGGCCAACCGTCGAATGCTGCAAGATAAAACGACTCTCAGCAGGGCATGCATCAGGCATTTCCTGGCTCCGGTGCAGTGCGTTGGCACTCGCCGCACGTATTTGAGCGGTGACCTTCAACCGATCACACGAAAGATCCCACTGGTGATCGTGAAGATTATCTTCAATGCCCTCGATCAGACTGGCATCAGGATTCGCACCTTCAACTGGATCGTCTAAGTTTGTGACGACCGTATACAGTTTTTTGACGAGCCAAGGCTCTTCGTTGGTTTGCGATCCACCAATTGCAGCGACCGAAACAGCTTCGCGTGCAGCGACTGAGGCTGCCATGTGTTGTGGATTGCGATTGAATCCATCTTCGGCCATCGTCACAACGACCTCAGGTCGAAATCGACGTATTTCTTTCGCAACGAGTTCAATCACTTTTTCGCGACCTCCCCAAAGACCAAAAGCTCCCTCCGGCGTTCCCCAAGGCTGTATTCCTGACATATCTTTTAATCGAGGCATGATGGGGGCGTAATGCACACCCGACATTAACAAGACTCGTGACATTTCAGTCTCGCGAAAGTAGCACGGGTAAAGTGCATCCTCGGGTACTTCTTCAAATCTTGGATGATCGGAATCGTCGTAGCTGTAATCAGGTTCTTGATCACTCGACGCGTGATGGGGAAGACCGTTACCCCACTCACCGCTGGTGAGCACCATCAGCTTGATCTTCTTGTCTCTACAAACTGCATAGTACGGCAGTAAGCCGCCAAACGTCCCTTCATCATCGGGGTGCGCGACCACAACCAACATGTCGATCTTCTCGGGATCCGGCTTGAAAACGTTTGGAATCTGCGAATGGACTCGTTGGTTGCCCAGCAAAGCAACAAATACAACCAGACACACGTTTAAAGGACTCATGGGATCTACCTTGGGTTAATCAATGCGTGTTTAGCGTTGGTCAATCACGACAAGTGAACCATCGTCACCGGCCGAGCGATTGGCAAAATGAAGTGGCTTTCCACCAGGCATTGGATTTGGAAGGCTAATCGTGATTCGCTTCAAGTCGCTAATCCCAGGTGCGATCCGCATCTTCCACGTTCGATGTTCTCCAGGCTGGATGCCCCGCGGCGACCAATCGGTTTCAAACTCATCGGTCGAATCGTTCATTTCAACCCGCAGTCTCACATACCAACCCCCATGGTAAAACGGAGCGATACCTCGGTTTTCAACTTTTACCGCCAACTCATCGCCAGACAGCTCCACCATCGATACGTACAAGTCGTAACCCATGCCTTGGATGAGTCTCGTCGCGCGTTGCATGTATTGACGGCTTACTTGCTCGCGAAACAAACCGGTTTCCATAAGCCATGTAACATGAGTTGTATCACGACAAGTCTCAAACTCCTGACCACGAGGCGTGCATGGCTCAGCGCTGGCCCAACATCCCCATACCTCGGGCCGCACTTCACCACCGATGGGAGATCGCTTCCAGGCTTCGCCGAGCCCGGCTTCTTGGATCTTGCTCCAAAAGAACCATGAATCTTCATCTCGTGACGTTGGTGCGGTGGCCCAGGCAAACGAATCATCGTGATAGCCAAACCGATAAACGCTTGAATCCGCGTAGTTGGCATCGTTAGGCCCTGCGGGGTAGCGGAGAAGCACAGGAGTCTCCTTGAAAGCTTTCGCGTAAGCGTCCATCACTTCCGTCTGCACAGTTTTGCTGGCAAACCACTCGGTCTTGGGATAGTTGTGCCACTCGCCCCAAGTGCCCAATAGACCCGCCGTCACATACCCTAGTCGTGGATCGCCGTCATAGCGCGCACCAAACTCTGCAATAAAGTCTGTCAGCATCTCGCGAAGGCGAGAATCCTCGTAGTCTGGCGTTAGGTCATTCGTGGGAGGATCTCCATTGACGGGATTGCTCCATGACCGAACCATCAAACCATCATCGATAAGGTATTGTGGGATTGAATTGGTTCGATTGGGGTACTCTAAAAGGAACCGGAGAACCGTTTGATTGCCCCGAGATGCAATGGATTTCAACATCGTCTCGAGCGGCGACCAGTCGTACATCTGCTTGCCAACGACGATTTTGGAAAGTGGCAGATAGTCAAACTCCATCGAGTGCGGAAAACGACCGGATGTCGGATTCGAATAGGGAACGATTCCCTTGAGCGGGTTGTCGACGGGCCCCGGCTGGTACTCAAAGCTCCAACGAATGACATCCTCGCCGATTGCCCCCGGCGACAAGGTCACCAATGAAATCAAAACGAGCCAAATTGAGGCTGTCGTATTCAACGGATTTTCAGGGAGATTTACGATTGGCATCCACCACTTGCGATCAACAGAATGGTCGGGAGAGAAGGACTCGGATGATCGTCCAGAAGCATCCCAAAAGACGGAAATGTTCTTCAAATCAATCATGCAGACAAAATCAAGCATGATCTCAGAGGGGTAGTTTAACTCACCCGAATCCAAGTTAGGATGCTCGGATGCCTGCAGCCAGCCAACGCCGAATCGGCCCACTCGAGTGCATTATCGTCGACAAGAGTGATGATGCTTCCCAAATTGAACACCTTGTCGTTCTCTGTCACGGCTATGGGGCCTCATGCTCTGACCTAGCTAGTCTTTCGGCGAGCTGGCTTGAATCGCTTCAGGCAGAGGGGAGTCGATTCCGCTTCATCTTCCCCAATGCTCCGATATCGTTGGCCCCGATGGGCATGCCCGGGGGCTTCGCATGGTGGCCTCTGAACATGGCTCGATTGATGGAGGCAATGGAGGCTCAATCGTTTGAAGAACTGCATAGCGAAACGCCACCGGGCATCCAGGAAGCGACTGACCTGCTCGGCGAAGTGGTCAAAGCAGCGATTGAAGAACTTGGCGACGCCCCTCAGACGAAGTTAACCATCGGTGGCTTTTCGCAGGGCGCCATGGTGACGATGAACGGTACGTTGATGGATGCCTGGACGAAACCGGTGAACTTAATTCAGTTCTCGGGGACTCTGATCTCCGAACAAACTTGGAAGGAACGGGCCGCAGAGTCTCTCGCCGGTGTCCGGATCTATCAATCACACGGCCGTATTGATCCCATTCTCCCATTCAGTGGCGCCGAAAGGCTTTGTGATCTCGTTGAAGAAGCGAGGGCGTCGATTCAATTCCATGCCTTTGATGGCCCGCATACCATCGATCTTGATTCGATCGCACACGTCGCCGAGATGCTTTGCAACGACTGACCTCTCAAAGCCTCCCATCCAGTCTCTACTCCAATGGTCAGCTTCCTGCCCGTGATTCGGACGAACTGACGGATCGAGACTTTTATAATGAGGATTGTGTTAAGTCTTAAAGAAGCCTCACATTGTTCATCGCCCCAACGCTACGCTCGTTTGCTGACGTGATAGGCGACTATCAGGTTCTTTGCTTACCAACAAGCACCATGGGCAGAGAGATGTCTGCATTCGCAGAAGAGAACCAAGAGTACAGGACACGGCATAGCGTTGAGTCCGAGCTAGAGAAGCTGGTCGAAGGCAACGCACTCATTTCTGGAGATGGGCAGGCCTCAATCACATTAATCCGGATCGCGTGGCCTCCCAATAAACTCTCACCGAATCAGTTCCGTGCGTCCTTAGCCGACGCAATCTCCTCCAACAGTTATGGCTTAGAACTACGCATCCATCGCTCCAGCACGATGAGGCGTCCAGCTGCTCCTGAACAAGAATACGCCTGTGCCATAGCTGATTCGATTGAGAGAGCGAAAGCTGATTCGATTCCAATACGCTTGAAGGTAGCTGACAGAGACCTCCGCAGACATCTTGTCGAGCTGATAGCAGATGCGAAAGTAATCATAGGAGAGAACCAAGACGAGGAATGCGAACCAATGGCATTTCATGCCGCACTCAAAAGTCAAGCTGAGGGCGAGGCGAAACGCGCACTGAAAAAACATCTAGACCGAGACCGAAGTGACATCACCGAAATAGAACGGCTGAAGGAATCGCTAAACGAGCAACTCAACGACTCAACAAAAAATCAAACTCGCAAGTCATCATTGAAGAGATGGGCGAAGCTGGTTGCTGCCAGCTTCCTTCTCGGTGGTTTAGTCGTCACAGCGGAATATGTACTCTTGCGTGAACCGAGTTCCGTAGAAGTCGCTCGTGCGAGCCCGGTGAAGAGTTTTGAAACCGATCAAGAGACATCGGATCAAAAGAGCCCTGAGAGTATGGCGAAAGAGATTCGCCAACTTCGCGCGGAACGCAACCTTTGGAAGTCGCGATTCGAAGCCTTGCAGAAAGACCATACTGAGTTGCGCGGACGGCTACAGTCAATTTTTGATTGAGACCGACTTTGGACAGCTTCTCGGACGACTCACCCTTTTCTACTTTAAGAGCTAATTCGACTCTCAACCCAACGAATCATGGTACGAACCATGACACCGGTAGCTCCGGCATCTCGATAGGGCTTGGGAGAGTCAGCGAAGGCTGGCCCAGCAATATCCAAGTGCACCCAAGGAACATCTCCAACGAAGTTCTGTAAAAACTTGGCCGCCGTGATCGCACCACCCCAACGCCCTTCGCCAATGTTCCGAATGTCGGCGACCTTACTTTGAACCTGCTCGTCGTAGAGTTCAAACATCGGCAATCGCCAAATCGGTTCACCCTCGTGGTGAGCCGCCGCGTGAACCTCTTCAACGAGTTCATCGTGCCGGCTCATCGAACCGACCACCTCCGTTCCAAGTGCAACCACACAGGCACCTGTTAGCGTTGCCATATCAATGATGGAATCAGGTTTCATTTCAACGGCCACATCGAGGGTATCCGCGAGAACGACACGCCCCTCCGCATCCGTGTTTAAGATTTCGATGGTCTTGCCGCTGCGAGTCTTGATCACATCCCCCAACCGGTAGCTATTGCTGGAAACCATGTTTTCAGCAAGACCGCAGAGTCCCACCACGTTGATGGGTAGCTTCAACAATGCGACCGCACGCATCACCGCCATGACGGTGGCGGCCCCCGCCATGTCGCATTTCATGTCGACCATCCCAGCACTCGGTTTGATCGATAGACCTCCGCTATCAAACGTCACACCCTTGCCAACGATGGCGAGTGGAGCCTGATCCGGCTTGCCGCCTCGATGATGCATGATTAGCAAACGGGGATCAAAGTCTGATCCTTGGCCGACGGCGAGTATCGCCCGACAACCTTCGTCTTCGAGCTTTTGTTTATCCCATGCTTCCGCATCCAAGCCGCACTGAGCAGCCATCTCGATACCTCGATCAGCAAATGACTCGGGGTAAATGACGTTGGGTGGCTGATTGACCAGTTCCTTGGCAAGCCGAATCGACGCGCCGATGATCCGGCCGCGATCAATGTCCGCTTGAGGCAAATCAAACGACAAGGCTTGGGGGAATTTAAAGTCTGAATCTCGTCGATGGAGCCCCTGGTGATCGAGAGCGGCAATGGCCCCCGTGACAATCGAGTCATAAAGAGCTGGATCGACGGCCTGCTTGGCGGCAACCACCACCGAGGCATACTCACGATCGGTCAGTTTACGAACGGCTGAACCGAACGCGCGATAAACGTCATCTCTCTTGGGTTGATTCCCCAAGCCGACAATCACCGCCAGCCCTAAATTGGATTCCTTGGGCAGGGGACAGGTCTGCAGCATGCCCTTCTCTCCATCCACTAATCCGGACTCGATCATCTGCGACAGCACGCCACCGCTAGCGTGATCGACAAGTTCGTAAGAATCGTTAGTAATCACACTCCCCGAAGAATCCAAGCCGCATGCGATCACGACGGCTTGAGCGGACTGCTTTGAAAGGTCTTCGAAGTGATTGATCTGGGTCTCGAAGGATTGTGTCACGATGGGAATTTGCTCTGGCGTATTCGATTAGAAAAGACAACGTCATAGTAACGAAGCTGGCCACCGGCTTGGCGTGCGTCCTTACCAGTTTGTAAATCGGATAAGACATCACTTCTACGGCGGTTAGAGTGGCACTCAGGGTTCGGTTACAGCCTTTCAAATCCAACACTTCGATGAGCACATGAAACACCGCAGCACCCGTCAAGTTGTCGAGGATCTTCGCCAGGCGGGGCGGTTGATCGAGATTTCCGACGAAGTCGATCCTCGGCTGGAGATGGCTGAGATCCAAAGAAGGGTCTATGCCTCGGGCGGACCAGCCGTGTTATTTAGCAAAGTGTCTGGATGTCAGTTTCCGGTGGTCTCGAACCTCTTCGCTTCGCTTGATCAGGCGAGATATCTCTTTCGGCACACTCTCGAGCGGGTTCGTCGTCTCGTCGAGATCAAGGTGGATCCTTCCGCGCTGCCCAAGAAGCCATTTCGCTATTGGAACGTTCCACTGACGGCCTTATCGATGTTGCCGCGGGGCGTTCGCCGGGGAGCGGTCACCGAATGCCAAACAACCCTTCAATCACTGCCACAGGTCAAGTGTTGGCCAGACGATGGTGGAGCCTTTGTGACTCTGCCGCAGGTACTCAGCGATGATCCCACCGCGCCCGGCAATCTCATGCGGGTGAACCTGGGAATGTATCGGGTTCAGATCAGCGGAAATGACTACGCACCCGACGAAGAGGTCGGCATTCATTACCAGATTCATCGGGGGATGGGCGTCCACCATCGCGCCGCAATGGATGCGGGTCATGCCCTGCGAGTATGCGTCACTGCTGGTGGTGCACCGGCGATGTCACTGGCTGCGGTAATGCCATTACCGGAAGGCCTCACTGAGTTAACTTTTGGTGGTGGACTAGCGGGCAGACGGATTGCGATGATCAAGGGCAATCACGCGCCCATCTACGCCGATGCCGACTTTGCGATTGTGGGTACGATCGATCCAAACGCGACCAAACCCGAAGGCCCGTTCGGTGATCACCTTGGGTACTACAGCTTGCAGCACCCATTTCCGCTGATGAGAGTTGACAAAGTCTTTCACCGTAAAGGGGCAATATGGCCAATGACCGTTGTCGGCAGGCCACCTCAGGAGGATACAACCTTTGGGCAACTCATCCATGAGCTAACCGATCCCATCATTCCGTCGGTGATTCCTGGAGTGAAGGCCGTTCACGCTGTCGACGCGGCGGGTGTCCACCCCTTGCTTCTGGCGATCGGCTCCGAACGCTACATGCCTCATGTCGATGCACCGGAGCCACAGGAGATTCTCATCCAGGCGAATGCGATTCTCGGTAATGGCCAGCTTTCGCTCGCCAAGTATCTATTCATCTCAGATGATCCAAAAGGCGAGACGGACATTCATGACATCCCCGCCTTCTTCCAGAGAGTCTTGTCTCGGTTCGATCCTCGCAGGGATCTGCATTTCCAAACTCGCACGACGATCGACACGTTGGATTACAGCGGTGATGGATTCAACCGCGGCTCCAAGGTGGTCTTCGCTTCGGTGGGCGATCCAATCCGCCAATTGGCGAGTGAAGTACCGGGGGACTTGAAGCTTCCCGATGGGTTTAAATCGCCGAAAGTTGCGATGCCGGGTGTTCTTTGCGTGGAGGCCGCTGCCTGTCAGAGCCAAGAAGACCGGAAAGAGCTTCGCCGGTTCTGTGATTCAATTTCGTCCGATGCATGGCCCAGTGGATTTCCGATGGTGCTCCTGGTCGATGATTCATCTTTCGCCGTGGCTCACCCCAACAATTGGCTCTGGATTGGTTTTACCCGAAGCAATCCAGCGACGGATCTTGATGGCATCGGTGCGACAGTGGTTGAAAAGCACTGGGGATGTCGCGGGCCGGTTGTGCTGGACGCGAGAGTCAAACCGCATCATGCACCGCCGCTCATCGAAGATCCCGAAGTCACCGCGAAGGTGGATGCTCGAGCCTCTCGGGGCGGCGAGATCGCGAAGTTTTTGTAGGGAAGACCGACGGCTTCCGCTAAAGGCACTTCGCACTGGGCTCCGTACCGCGAATGAGCCTTGAAAGATTCTGATACCAACGTCAGACTACCGGGCTCAAATTACCCAAAATCTGACCGCACCCACTGCTCGCCGTTTGTACGTAAAACGAGGGTAATTCAACACTTGGGATGCAAGGTCGCTCACCCAAACCGCAAGGATTTGAACTCCATGGCCCGATATACCGGACCCAAAGCCCGCATCAATCGCCGATTGGGCACGTTGATTTACGAAACCGCTGGTGCCGCCAGGGCCCTCGACCGCCGACCTCAACCTCCGGGTATGCACGTCCGTGGCCGTCGCCCAAGTAACTATGGTGCGGCTTTGATGGAAAAGCAGAAGATCAAGCACTACTACGGACTGGGTGAGCGTCAGCTTCGGCGTTATTTCGATGCCGTCTCGCACAAGCCGGGGAATACCGGTGAACTTCTGCTTCTCATGTGTGAAAGACGCCTCGATAACGTTGTGCGTCGGGTGGGCTTCACCAAGACTCGCCCGCAAGCTCGTCAGGGCATCACTCACGGGCACTTTAGAGTCAATGGCGTGAAGGTGACCCGCCCCAATTACCTGCTTCGCCCGGGCGATGTTGTGGAGGTTCGCGATCGTGAGAATCTCAAGAACCTCTATCGTGGGGTGATCGCTAATGCAGCTCCCGATGCCTTGGATTGGGTCACTTTCGATAGTGAAAACCTCAAGGCCACGATCTTGGGTGTCCCCGGCCCAACCGATATCTCGCTTCCGGTGGACGCGAACAGCGTCGTCGAATTCCTGTCGCGATAATTCTCGCCGGCTGAGCTAGAATACGGACTGACGGAGGTCGTCCGTATTCTAAGTTCTTGGATGTCCATTGTTTGGTTCACCTCTCCTCTGGGGAGGTCGGACGTTTGAATGGCCGGGTGGGGCCTGAGCCGAGAGCTTTGCCCTCTTCGGGCTTTCAAGCCCAACTCTCCCAAATGGGGAGTGACGCAAGCTGGACGAAGTCGATGCCTTAGAAACCGTAGAACCCAAGTGGCGGTGGGTGCGATAACTCGGCACCGACCGCCATTTCTGTTTTGATTTCAAACTTTATTTCGTTCATCGATAATGCATAGTTCTGTTGTTGTGCTCGGGGGTGGTCCCGGTGGTTATGCGGCCGCGTTTTTGGCCGCCGACGAAGGTCTAGAAGTCGCCATCGTCGAGGCTGACGACCGCCTCGGTGGCACCTGTTTGATCCGCGGGTGCATCCCATCCAAGGCGCTTTTGCACGTCGCCAAAGTCATCGCGGAGGTTGACGAACTGCGAGAAGACTGGGGCGTTGAGTACTCGGAAAAACCGACTATTGACGTCGATAAGGTTCGAGCTCGAAAAGAGAAAGTCGTGGGCAACCTGACTGGTGGCTTGGGCGTACTTGCCAAGAGGCGGGGAGTTAAAGTCATTAAGGCTCGCGGGTCGTTTGTCAATTCAACGACGCTTAGCCTTGAAGGCGATGACGATTCGATTCCTGAAGGCGGCCAGATCACGTTTGACCACTGCATCCTCGCTACGGGCAGCGTTCCCGCGATGCCACCGGTTTTCGACATCGGAAGCGAACGAGTGATGGACAGCACCGGTGCCTTGGCCCTCCAGGAAATCCCAAAGTCACTGTTGGTCATCGGTGGAGGCTACATCGGACTCGAACTGGGAAGCGTCTATGCTCACCTGGGAACCGATGTAAGCGTTGTCGAGATGACCGAAGGCCTGCTTCCCGGTGCTGACCGCGACTTGGTCAAACCACTTGCGAAGAAGATCGAAAAGATGTGCGACGGACGAGTGTTCCTGAACACCAAAGTGGGATCGCTGGCCGAGATTGATGACCAGATCGAAGTCACCTTCGAGGGCCCCGGCAAGTTTGGTCATGAACGCTTTGATCGCGTGCTCGTGAGCATCGGTCGTCGGCCGGTCAGCAAGGGCCTCGGCCTCGAGAACACTCAAGTTGAAGTGAACGATCGTGGCTTTGTCGTTTGTGATAACCAACAACGAACCGCTGATCCTCACATCCTTGCGATTGGCGATGTGGCGGGAGATCCAATGCTTGCCCACAAGGCCAATCATGAGGGTCGTGTTGCGGCCGAAGTAGTTGCCGGCAAGAACTCGGCCTTCGACAAGGCCTGCATTCCCGCGGTGGTATTCACCGACCCCGAG
>JBCCKZ010000066.1:0-14319 GCA_039027135.1 Planctomycetota bacterium | reverse complement strand
GTTTCGACGCCGTAGCAGTCTTTTGGATGAGCTCATCATCACGATTAAGAATCGCCTCGTTGTCTCGCCGGATCGTTGATGCGTCGCGGGCGTGCGAAGCGTACTCCGATGCGAGGACCTCGTTCCTGTTGATGCACTTGGCGTGCTTTTCATTCGCGATCAGCCACTCAAGCTGTGCTTCTCGCTGACGACTGGTGATTGCATCCGCCTCGAGCCGGGTTTCGGTCAAGCGGGCTTCTCGTTCGGCCTGTTGGGCATGGTGACTCGAAAGTTTATCGGATGCGGCTTCGAACTTTTGTTCAGCTTTGGCGAGATCCACCGAAAGTGACATCCTCAAGGACGTTGATTGTTCGAGGACGGTGGTGACCTCCGATAATTGTTCGTCAAGACTTGCCGTTTCGGCCTCGTACTGTTCAGCCGTTTTTGCGGTCTCAGCAATCTGTCCATCCAAGGCGGATTTTTGATGTCCAATCGTTTGGAGGACTTGCTGAACGTCATGGATGATCTGTTGGTTGTGCGTTTTCTCCGACTGGCAGCGTTCCAGTCGTTCAACAGCATGACGTTGCTCGGCCACTGCGGTTGCGAGGTTTGTTGCAATTTCCCTTAGATGTTGTTCGTGCTGACCACGAGTGGCGATGTAGTCATCAAGACGTTCCGCGAGGGCTTTTGTTTCCTCGCTTGCCGACTCGAGTTGGTACTGATAGTGATCGGCTTCCTGGATCGCGGCTTGCAACTCGCTCTGGCGACTTACCAAGCCCGCGGCTGAGGCCGCCGAACCGATGACGAGTGAGCCATCATTCTCCAAAAGATGACCGTCAGTCGTGACGAATCGCAAGCCCGCACCGCTGAGACGCCGCAAGCCATAAGCGGTTTCTAGCGAATCGACCAACCAAGTGTTGCAAAGCAGATGGCGAACGAGATCCTCAACCGCCGGATCGCATTTGACCAGTCGATCGCCCCGACCCAAGACACCTTTTAGGCCATCAAGTCGAATCCGATCGCCGGGGCGACGAGGAGGCAACTCATCCAGCCGAATCAGCCCGACTCTTTGTTCGAGGCGGATGTTCTTCTGAATGATGGCTTGTTGTAGAGCATCTCCACGGACCACCAGATACTGCGATCGCTCACCCAACGCGGCATCGATCAACGGCGCTACCTTCACATCCGCCTCGATCGCGTCGGCCACAATCCCGCGGCAGCTTTGTCGAACCTCTTCAATCGAATGCGATGGCGGGCTTTCGCTCTCCGTTGAACCTTGCTCGAGTGCCTCAAGCACCTCTTGAACGCCGCCAGAGATGCCCTCTCGCCGACGCTGAAGTTCTTCAAGCACTCTTCGGCGCTCCTGAAGCGTTTGGATCTTCAAGAGTAGAGCGGACTCCTCTTCCCTTCGTCGAGAGAGAGTTCTTTCAACTTCAGCAATCTTTGCGACTTGCTTATCGAGCTCTCTTTGGGTGTCTTGTCGTCGATGTTGCAATGACTCGACAGATGAATTTGTCTGTTTAGATAGTTGATGTGCTTCCTGAAGCGAAATGTTGAGCTGTTCGCTAAGTGACTCGGCACGACGCAGGTCAGCTGACTTGGTCTCGAGGCTAGCGACGCGGCTTTGCCGATCGTCCTTGAGCTTTGAAAGCTCGCGAACGGTCGAAATATGATTTTGTGCCTGTTGGTCGCGGGTCAGTCGGAGCTGGCTCGCTTCGGACTCGAGCCGACTTGTTTCTTCGTGAACCTCGTCAGCTCGGCGAAGAATGTCGTCAAGCTCTACTTTGTATTTTTCATGGCGGCGAAGTTCGTCGGCCATGGCTTGGTCGGCAAGCTGTTGCTGCGATCGAAGTACTCTCACTCGATTGAGAGTCGATGCCAGCGGCGTTTTGTTCTCCTCCCTCGTCTTGCGATTGGATTGCAATCGAGCCTCCAAGACGGCAACCTCTCTCGCGTTGTCGTTTTGGCGTGATTGAATTTGCCTGAGTTTTTCATCCAAACCCGAGAGCTTTGCATCGGCCACACGTCTCAGTTCACGAGATTCGCTCCTTTGGCTCTCGAGCGTCTCCATTTGCTCAGCAGCCGTGGCACGCTCCCGCTCCAAATCGGCGAGCTCCGCCGACAGATTGCTCCAGTCAAAATGGGCGCTGTGAACTCTTAGAAGTTTCAACCGGTGCGATGTCTGGCGGTATTTTTCAGCCTTGGAGGCTTGGGCACGAATCGATCTCAATCGCGATCCAACTTCGTCGACAATATCGCCAAGACGAGTGAGGTTGGATTGCACTCGGGTAAGCCGTCTTTCGGCTTCCGTCTTCTTGGCTTTGAATCGGCTGATGCCGGCGGCTTCCTCGAAGATGGCACGCCGATCCTTGGCGTTGGCCTGAAGCATGCGGTCGACCTTGCCCTGCTCAATCAGGCTGTAAGCATCGATGCCAATGCCCGTGCCCCGAATCAGGTTGCGAATGTCCTTGAGCCGGACGGCTTCCTTGTTGATCAAGTATTCGGATTCCCCGCTGCGATAGACGCGGCGAGTGATGTGAACCTCCGGTGCGTCGACTGGAAGGACGCCGTCGGGGTTGTCGAAAATGATGGTCACTTCGGCGGAACCCGAAGGTCCTCGGGTCTGCGAACCCTTGAAGATCACGTCAGCCATGTCCTTGCCGCGAAGTGCCTTGGCACTCTGGCTACCAAGGACCCATTTCATCGCGTCGACTATGTTTGACTTGCCCGATCCATTGGGGCCAACGACGACGGTGATTCCGTCGGGAAAGTCGAAACGCGTCCGATCGGCGAAGCTTTTGAAGCCGGCTAACTCAAGGGCTTTGAGCATTTAGAAGAAATGGGCTTCAGGCGAAAAACGAACGGAAAACGGGGGGCCACTGGAGTGCCTGAGACTAAACCGAAAGCCACATGAAAGCCAGATGAATCCACCGCAGCCTGGCCGCGATTCACTCAGATTGCCTTTGTTTTGACGCCACCCAAGGCCTGATTGAGGGTCCATCAGGCCGGGCAATCCGGGCGACCCGCAAACTTTAACACCTGTAGTGAAACCTTAGCGGTTCTTCTGGTCGTGCGTTCGCCAAATGCTGTCCGGTTATTCAGGTTTTAGGAGTGGATGGGTCGATGACCAACGTGACGAATACTCACATTTTGCCATTTGGTCGCATGATTCAATCCAACCAGCCAGCCGCCTCGCGAAGTCGTATTGGCCGCCGATTCAAGCTCGCGGCTCGCCGTGTTGCGATTGGAACCCTGATCGCAACCCAGCTTACTGGATGTGGCCTATTCCGCCATTTGCCTCCGGGGCCGCACGACTCGCACGTTTCTTATCACGACGACACAGCTCTCGACATTGAATACCCCCAAGCAAAAGAGTGTCCAACGCCAGAATCAAATCCAGCAGCGGTGGCCGCTGAGCTGGCGATCGAGCCTTTGGCGCTTGAGGATCCTGCGCAGTTACCTACGTTTGACTTGACGTTGCAACAGGCCATCCAGATGGCACTGACCGATAGCCCGGTGTTGCGTTCTATCGGTGGGAGTGTTGTATCGGCTCCCGCAGGCGCGACAACGATTTACGAGCCTGGCATTACGGCCGCTAGCCTTACTCAAGGTACAGAGGGAGCGTTATCAGCTTTTGACGCCGAGTTTACGCAACAGCTGTTTTGGACCAACACGGATCAACCAGCAAATCGAGAGCCTTTCGATATTCCGAACTCACCTCTGGTCGTTCCTTCCTTCAGCAAGAGTCGGGGTGCGACCTATATCTCCGAGTTGTCCAAGCAAACCGCTACTGGAGCACGATTTGCTTTACGACACAACGTCACTTATTCAAAGACTCAAGACCCTTCGGTTACGCAGCAACTCTTCCCAAGCTCCTTTATCGGATGGGTTGAAGCCGAGTGGCGTCAGCCGTTAATGCAGGGTGGTGGAACACTCTACAACCAAATAGTTGGTCCCGTTCAAGGTACTGGTACGAACTACCAACAGCCGGGGCAGTACAACGGTGTACTCATTGCAAGAGTGAACGAGGATGTAGCTTTGGCCGACTTTGAGGCCGCTGTTATCACCTTGGTGGCGGATGTTGAACAGAGCTATTGGAATCTTGCAAATGCGTATCGATCACTGGAGGCTACGCTGCGTGGCCGTCAATCTGCACAGCAGACTTTCCAATTTCAGGAAGTGCGATTGGAAGTCGGAACGGGGCGACAAGACGAGGAAGCGCAGGCTCGAAGTCAGTTCTTTCAATTTCAAGCACAGGTTGACGAGGCATTGGCAGGCCAACAAGGCTTGTACACTTTGGAACAACAACTGCGATATCTCGTTGGACTGCCCGCCAGCGACGGTCGTTTGATCAAGCCTACAACAGATCCGTTGGATATTAAGGTCACATACGACTGGCGGAGTTCACTTGGGGAGGCATTGACTCGCCGAGTTGAAGTTCGAAGGCAGAAGTTCAATCTGAGAAGGAGAGAACTAGAGCTAACAGCTGCACGATTGAACTTTCAGCCGCGTCTAGATTTTTTGGCTCAGTATCGGTGGCGTGGCTTGGGTGATCACCTAATTGGAAATGACAGCACTCCCGCTCTGGACAACCTCTATGGGACGATTAGCTCGGGGGACTTTCAGGAAGCACAGGCGGGAATCGAATTAGGTTTTCCCGTTGGCTTTCGTGCAGCTGGATTAGCCATTTCAGAGGCAAAGCTCAACTTGCGTCGGGAGCAGGCATTGTTGGCCGAAACAGAGCTACAGGTAAGCCACGACCTTGCCAGCGCGGCTCGCCAAACGGAGCTTTCTTTTAGACTCGTCGAAACTAATTACCAACGTTTCCTAGCAGATCTGAGACAAGTTGAGGTGTTGCGTCGCAGGTATCGTGATGGAAGTGACAATATCAACTTCTTGCTACAGGCTCAGCAGCAGGTTGTAACTTCCGAGATTGCTTTTTATCAAGCGTTATTCAACTACAACACGGCCATCCGAGATTTTCATCGTCAGAAAGGTTCGCTTTTAGCCTACAACCAAGTCACGCTATCGGAAGCGGCTTGGGATGCGAAAGCCTATCAAGACGCTCACACCGTTGGGCGATACTTGGAGCCGCGACCGAATCCATCGAAGGTTAAGCGGACGCCTCGGATTTCTCGTGGTTCATTCAATCCATCGGAGGTCCAGCCCTCTTATGCTCCGGCAGTCATGAACGAGGAGTTGATCGAGGTTTCATCCGATGCCCTGCCTCCCGAGCTCGAGGCTCCCGCAAGCGTTTCGGAAAGCATCGAGATGGTCGCTCCCCAAGCTGATGAGGCGAGCGACTTCAGCACTCCGATGCCGATCGTTCGAGTTGCCAGAGTGCCCGGTCAAATGAGTGAGTCGGAATCCACAGGTGTGGTTGTGGAGAGCTACTAGCGTTTTCTAATCGACGCACCATCCCTGAGGTCTGGGCGACACTGTCGCCGATGTCTCCGAAATCGAGTGTCGACTGGCTACGTTTACGCGAAGTCCGAACCGCCTTCTTCCAGGCTCATTCCTCTTTCTCGAAGTCCCCTGCAATCGCCAGCACAAGCCTTTCAGGATCGATGTACTTTTGGATCGCTGAGTTGACCGAGTCAACTGTCGCTTCGCGAATCTGTTCTTCGTGATCGGCGACTTGCTGCATCGTTCGCTCATTGAAGATCGTCCCGAGGATCTCGCTTGCGACTGAACCATCGTTGCTTCGAGAGACTCGGTTGGATTGCAAATAGGCTTCTTTCGCTTCGGCAAGCTCTTCATCGGTGATTCCGTCATCGCGGATCTTGTCGAGCTCTTCCATAATGACGTCAATCAGCTTAACGCGATTATCAGGGTTGGTGATCGCGTAGATCGTGAAGTCAACCCGTTGATCTTTGGCCCTCGCGCTAAGCATGCTTCGAACGCCATAGGACAGACCTTCCTGCTGACGGACACGATTGCCCAAGCGACTACTCAGTGAGCCTCCACCAAGAATGAAGTTGCCAAGCACCAACGAAGCGTACTCAGGATCAGTATCTTCAAGTGCGTATTGTTGGGACGAGAACATGAATGCATTGGCCTTGTCCGGAATCTGAATCACTTTGTGTTTACCGGAAACACTCGTGTTGGCGGGGCGATCGATTCTGATGTAGGGAATGTCAGATCCCCAATCACTTAAGATCCCCCGGACTTGTTCGAGCAAAGCATCTTTGTCAAAGTCGCCCACGGCGACTAGTTCGCCTCCCTGGGTTGAAAGGAAACGCTGGTGCACATCGCGAATCTCATCAATCGTGACGTTCTCGTACATCTCGATCTCTTCATCGATGGTCGGCGAATAGAGTGGATGACCTTTTGCAAAGGGAGACAATGAACGACGTATCTCGCGAATAGCCAGAGACTGAGGCTCCACTTTGCCCTTCTCGAGTGATGTAAGCAGTTGTCGTCGAAGGACCTCCAGCTCTTCGGCTTCAAAGCTTGGCTTACGAAGGACCTCACCCAGAAGATCTATGACCTCCGGAAGAAACTCTCTATTCGTCTCTAGCGAAACTTGCAAGAGACCGATCGTCGAACTCACTGACATCTCAGTACGAAGTCGAGTCAGCTCATCCTGCAACTCGGTAAAGGTCAAAGATTCAGTGCCGCGTTGCATGAAGATTCCAAGCAGCTCGATAGCGGCAATGCGATCGGCCATGGATTCCTCGTCGCCAAAACGAAGTGTCAGTCTTGCGCGAACCGTTGATCCCCGCGTTTTCTTCGGTAGAACCGCGTATTTCATCCCATCAATCAATGGGCCTCGCTCGATGCGATTCTCGATGGCGACCGGATCAGGGTCGAATGCCTCGCCGGCGGCGACAGCTTCGCGGCCTTTGTATCCCTCAAGTCTTGCCATCAAATCGGGAGCTTCGGGAATGTTCGCTCTCAGGCTTTCTTCGGTGGGGATGAAGAGCCCAATGGTTCGGTTGTGAGAAACAAAATACTTCTTGGCCACACGTTGTACGTCTTCGACGGTTAGAGCTTCGATTGCATCTCGATACAAGAAATACAAACGCCAATCTCCCTGAGCTGCCCATTCAGAAAGAGAGATCGCCAGGCGATTCGTGTCAGCGGCCTCCATCTCTCGACCCTTGAGGATCTGTTGAACAGCTCGGTCGAGTTCCTTCTCCGTGATGGGGTTTGACTCGAGGGAGTCCTCAAGGATCTCAACCAACTTTGATCTCGCCGCCTCAAGCGATTTGTCTTTGGGGATTTCCACCAGGTTCATGAACATTCCAGGGTCGGCCCACGAATAAGCGAGGGTGTATACATTCGACGCGATTTCTGATTCGACGAGTCCCTTGTAGAGCCGGCCGCTCGGCTCGTCACCAAGGATGTAAACCAGTGCCTTTGCAGCGGCAAAGTCCGGGTGGCTACCCGCGGGAATGTGATAGGCCGATCCGACAATCTGGCTTTCACCGACGCGACGCAAGACGATGGTTCTCTCGCCATCTTGGGCTGGTTCGGTTGTGTAGGTGCCATCGATGGGCGTGTCAGGTACTGTCAAAGACCCAAAGTACTTCCGCGTGCACTCGATTGCTTTGGCTTGGTCGAATTTGCCGGCAACGACGACCATCACATTGTCGGGCCGATAAAACTTGCGATAGAAGCGTCTTAGACTGACGACGGGAACACGCTCGATGTCGCTGAGATTGCCGATGGTACTCTTGCCATAGTTATGCCAGTCGTAAGCTGCCGAGGTAATTCGTTGCATCAAGATTCGAAAAGGCGAGTTCTCACCGGACTCGAACTCGTTACGCACAACGGTCATCTCGCTCTCAAGATCCTCACCCTTGATGTAGCTGTTTACCAACCGATCAGCTTCGAGACGCAGTGCGAACTCAAGGTTTTCGTCAGTTGATGGCAAAGTCTCGTAGTAATTTGTTCGGTCGGTCCAAGTCGTTCCGTTCATTGAATTGCCAGCACCACGATCCTTTAGAGCCTTAGGGATGTCTGGGTGCGTTGGCGTTCCCTTGAACAGCATGTGCTCAAGAAGGTGAGCCATCCCGGCCTCGCCGTATCCCTCGTGTCGTGATCCGACAAAGACGGTCATGTTCACTGTCACAACTTCTTTGCTCGGCTCAGGAAAAAGCAGCAAGCGAACTCCATTATCGAGTCGATATTCGGAGATCCCTTCGATTTCGACAACCTTCTCTAGTTCGACTTCCGTTTCGGGTGCGGGTGCGGGTGCCTCGGTGCTCACGGCTTCTTTCTTGGTTGCGGGTGTTTCGGAGTTGGGTTCGTTGGCCTGTAATGATCCGATCATCAGGCTGGGGCATCCGAAGATGGTGACCAAAAGGGCGTAGGCCAAACTGAATTGGCGCGAAGTAAACGCTTGCATGGAATCACTTAGGTGGCGGTTCGTATCGATTCAAAGTGACAAGAGGGGTGCGAGCATCGTGACGCCACGATTGGCTGTGAATCGCAGCTCGCAAGCGCCCCTGGCGGAAGTATAGCGGATGATCACCCTTTTCTTAGGGTGCATCGTTCTCAATCGTGACTGCGAATGCCGGTTGCGTTTTCAATTCGGCTTTGAGCATTTCGTCACTGTCGAGCTTGCATGGCCGGGCTCTCCCGACCCGTCGAACCAAGCACCTTCAAAATCGGATGCCAAATCTCGCCCGAACAACGATGGGCAAACGACTTGGTTTTTTAACCGTTTCAACCCAAATCGGGCACCCGAAGCACGTTCGCGATAAGACGCCTGAGCGAATCGGCAAGCGGCGTGGCTTACTGATCGCCGGCGAACGGACTTGCTCCATCCAGATAGATACCCCAACATCGAGCACCTGCAGCTTCTGCGTTGTCGAGCTTCTCTACGTGTGGCCGAATCAACCCGACCCTCGCATGCTGCGGTGTGCGTAGCGAATCGTAATAGGTCGATTGTTGACCGCTGATATCGAGCTCCATTGATCGGGAAGGTAGCAGAATTGGGTTTCTCGTTTCTGAGGTGACCTTGGGCAATAAGAGCCGGTGAGAAAACGAGGAAAAGGAAACTAATGCCGTCGGCAGAATCAAGCGATGAACTGCTTCAAGAAGTTGTAGCTTTGGCGAAGGGCGCTCAAGCGATCTTCAAGTGATCCTTCGTATGCTCGATCTTCGACTTCCACGCATACGGGGCCACGATAGCCGGTGTCGGTCAACGCGGAAAAGAACTCACCCCAACGAACGTCTCCCATGCCAGGTAACTTGGGTGTGTGATAGTCATTCGGGTTGGCGAGGATGCCCACCCGGTCCAAGGCACGCTTGTCCAATCGAACGTCTTTTGCGTGCATGTGATAAAGACGATCGGCGTAGTCAGTGATTGGGGTGATTTCATTCATGTGTTGAAAGATCATGTGCGATGGATCGTAATTCAAACCCACGGTTGGCCCCAAGTCATCAAAGAGCCGATCCCAGATTGCTGGCGAGTGCGCGATGTTCTTTCCGCTAGGCCATTCATCATTCGTAAAAAACATGGGGCAGTTCTCAATCCCAATTCGAACGCCCAGTGATTCCGCATGTGCAACGAGCGGCCTCCAGACTTCCAAAAGTCGCGGCCAGTTGTCATCGACATTCTTGGTCCAGTCACGTCCGATGAAGGTGGTAGTCGTGGAAAGGCCTAGCTTCGAAGTTGCGTCGATAACCGTTTTAAGGTGAGCAATCGTGGCCGCCGACTCTTCGCCGTCAGGAGTTAATACGTTTGGGTAGTAACCGAGCGCACTGATTGAAACGCCATGCTCTTCACAAATTGACTTGACACGCGAAGCGTCGTCATCGTTGAAGGCACTGGTGTCGATGTGGGTGATGCCTGCGTAACGCCGCTTTGATTTGCCAGGTGGCCAGCACATCACCTCAATGCAATCAAACCCGATCTCTGCTGCATGACGAACCACTTCTTCGAAGGAAAGGTCAGGAAGAATCGCGGTTGTGAAACCCAGCTGGAGCATTTTTGGGAGCCGTTGGACGTGCGTGATGTTTGAACAGTTGCGTTGAATTTAACGATTTTGTGGGTTCGGCGGGGTGGCTCTGCCGAAAACCGAGATAGGCATTGATCCATCTTCCATCGCTGATTCGACGTCATGAGCCTCTTTGGCACCATTCAGCAGTCTTCCGGCGCACTGCAAACCGCCCAAATCGGTTTGCAGGTGGTCGGTAATAATGTTGCCAACGCGAACACGCCCGGGTATCTGAGGCAAACGCTCCAGCAGGTTCCCGCGGTTGCCTTTCGTAACGGTAATCTGCTGCAAGGCCACGGTGTGCGACCCGTCGGCATCACGCAGACTGTCGATGCGAATGTTGTCGAACGGATGTTTCAAGCTCGCTCTGCGTTAGAGGCCGCCGAGTTTCTCGACAATACCTATTCGCAGCTCGAACAGATTGCAAACGATCTCGACAACACGGGCATCAATTCACAGCTAACGGCTTTCAACAACTCGCTGCACGAGCTGAGTACGCGTCCCAATGACGTTTCGCTCAGCGAGTTCGTGATTCTTCAGGCAGACACCCTAGCGCAGCGTTTGCAGAGCACACGCGAGCAGGTTTTGCAAAGACGGACAACCGTCGATAGCGAGATCGAAGCGATGGCCAGGGACATCAATCGTCTGACGTCCCGAATCGCCGAGGCCAATCTCACCATTGCAACGGTTGAAGGCGGCGGTTTGCTTCGCAGTGATGCCACCGGCGTGCGAGATCAACGACTGCTGGATTTGGAAGAGTTGGCTGCCATTGTTGATATCAACATTCAAGAACAGGAGAGTGGTGCGATCTCCGTCTTCGTGGGTGGTGATTATCTGGTTGTCGATGGAACAACACGCGAGGTCGAAGCTGTTTACAGCAGCGTCCAAGGTCAGGTTTCCGTCAATATCGCCGAAACGGATTCGCCTCTGGACGCTAAACAGGGTCGGCTTGCCTCGGCTATTCAGGCGCGCGACGGCGTCTTTGAGGGATTCCTCGAAGGGCTGGATGCAACGGCGTCGGCGTTGATCCAAGGTGTCAACTCGATACACACTCAGGGTCAAGGATCCGAGGGTTTCGAGAAACTCGTCTCTTCATTGCCAGATGCCGAGTTTGGCGTGCCCTTGGACAATGCGGGGCTCTCCAGCAACATCCAAAACGGTTACTTCGATGTGACGCTGCACGATTCCGATGGCAGTGTTCTTTCAACGACAAGGATTGACGTTCGGAAGTTGGATCAAGTTGGCGATAGCACCATTCAATCGATCGTCGACGAAATCAACCTCATCGATGGCATCGATGCTTCGGTAGGTTTGAACGGCCGGATCACCATCGAGACCGAGTCCCCGGATAACCGGTTTACGTTCGCGAACGAGAACAGTGGATTTTTAGCCGCCGCGGGCATCAATACTTTCTTCACGGGGACGACAGCTGGGGACATCGCGGTCAACGAGCAGCTCATTGAGAACCCGAAGCTGCTCGCAATCAGTCGCAATGGCATCGGCGAGGACACCGAAATTCTCATCGAGCTTGTTGACCTGGTTGATCGACCTTTGGATGTGGTTGGCGGTCGCAGTATTCGTAGTGAATACGAGGAATCGATCGCTCGTCTGGCCCAACAAACCAGGCTCAATGGCTCAGCTTCTGAGGGGCTTCGTAACCTTTACGATTCGCTTCAAAACCAACATCTTGCGATTAGCGGTGTGAACATCGACGAAGAGTCAATCAAGATGATCAGTTACCAACGGGCCTTCCAGGCATCTTCACGTGTCATCACAACAGCGGCGGAGATGCTTGATATCCTCGTCAACCTTTAAATCAGGATGCGGCATAGGGCATTCGATTCGTCCCAATCACCAACGTAATTCACTCGTCCTTTCACGGTCATTTTGCCAAGGCTGTATCGGGGCCGATAGTCTGTACCTGGCGTGCGTTCTCGCCCACCGTCGGCGGAAGCGTCACTCTTCCAGGCAACCAATACGCCGGCCGTTTGTCCGCATCCAGCCAGAGCCATTATCGTTGCCGGCGGGACTTTGACGCGTGGTGTTTGATGAGTCATTGCGATAGGGCAGCGAATCAAACATGCTTTGAGTGCCTTGGGATCGGCCATCACAAGGATCGCTGACATACGCGGCGAACGGTACACCATCCGAAGAATCAATCGCTGCTCGGACCAAAAGACCAACTTCCTAGCGGCCCGTGTGATATCCCAATGCGACCGGCAATCCGTCTTGATCATGGGCGCCACCGTGCGTGCTCAGGATTCGGTATTGGTCAATGAACACGCGTCGTGGGTCAAATCCCATACCAACGCTTTGCGTTAGGCCATACAGATCACCACTGGTCCAGGTTTTTAGGATTTCAGCACTTTGGGAAAGGGCCCCTAAGGACCATCCACGGTCGTTTGCAACTTTTTTGCCGGTAACGACTCAAAGTAATTTGCCATGCTTCAAATACGCTGGGCGTTAAGAGCGGCTAGGTAGGAAAAGACGTCGCGGCGCCAAAGGATTCGAAGGGGCCGTTTTTGGATGGGACGCTGACGCCTATGATAGCGGCATGAGTATCGACCAATTCACCCGCAAAGTGCTAGGCATCCTGCAGACGCACTTTCCTGATCGTGATTTTGAATTAGGAGAAGAGGAAGGAACTATCATCTCTGGCGATACACGCTTCGGCACAACCAACTTGTACGCCGAATACGCCAATTCGGGCGAGGATGACGAGGCTTTGGAACAGGGCATCCAATCCAATTTCACCAAAATCTTTTCTGTGCTCGATACGGACGGATCGATTCCGGATGATTTTGAGGATGCGAAAGATCGACTCCGGCTGCAGTTGATTAGCTCCGAGATCAACGTCGCCGATCGGGCGATCACATTTCCCTTCGCTGAGGATGTTCTGTCGAGCATCGTTGTCGATGCTCCGGCCGGGTATGCCTACGTCCGTAAACAAGACGCGGAACGATGGGAGCAATCAACATTCGATCTGCTCGAAATTGCACGAGAGAATTTGATCACAGCGATCCAGGACACCGAGATGCTGGTGATTCCTGGTCCGCCGAAATTGTGCGTTTTTCAGACCAATGATGGCTATGACGCCGCAAGAATCCTGCTCGAGGTCGTTCGTTGTGATTTGATTGAGCAGCTCGTCGAAGAAACAGGTGAGAACGCATCTGTCCTGGTGGGAATACCTAATCGGGACTTCTTGATTGCGTGGAACGAAGACGCGCCCGAGGAAATGCAAGAAAATATTCGAAGCCAGATCATCGAGGATGCGCAGAGACAATCGCATCCGCTGAGCGAGCTCGTTTATCGCGTCACGCGAGAATCCATAAAGATCGATCGTTAGAACACAGATCGAGGGCGTTAGGTGAAGCCACGGTCTTGCTGAGCCAAGTTTTTGGCGACCAGAAGACTCGGCATTGTTCAGGCTAGAAGCATTGGCAGAGGATTCGAATGCTAGTCAGGCGTCTCAAAGCGTTTTCTTCGCAAGATGGATTTGGTGCTCGAAGAAACAATCGCTCGGATTCTTGATGATCTCCAAAGAACGACGAATTCCGGTTGCAATGATTGCATCAATTCTGCGGATGGCATTGGGGCTCAATCCAGCCCGGTCTTGTCGGCTGTAGGAGTTGCAGAGTTGGCGACCTAGCGAGAGTGCACTTTGGGGCTCACAAGAATTAGACAAGGTTTAGAGTGTGAACTAGCGTCGAGGCTATGTGCCAACAAAGCCTCTATCGTGTGATCGCAGCCCTTGCATCGCTTGCGTTCTTGATGTCCAACTGGTCTCAGGCGTCCGATTGGTTGACGATGCCCGGCAGGTATAGTCACGATCCTTCCACGGGTGAGCGTGTGGCACAGTTCGCACCCAAGACGCCGGCAATCGCACCTGCTCAGCCGGTGATTCGAAGCAGTGGCTTTACGCACCATCGAAGCTCGCTGAATTACGGTCAGTCTGCGGACAACTACTTTCGCGTCGACCGTTGGGGAGAACCAGTTCGCCCGTTCGGCGAGTGGCGTTTCCCATTCAGACCCTATTCGACGCCTTATCCGGCATGGGGGCCACCATACGGCGGTCTGCAGTTGGGCTTTGGTGGATTTCCGGTTCCCGGACGCTTTGGCGGTGGATTTCGACGACCATTTCCAGGCAATCCAAACGATCCTGCAAATCCAGCTAGCACGGCTGCCGCGGCGGCGGTCAACCCGAACGTTTCGCCCGGAGCCAATCTGCCTTGGCCTTACCCATCGCCTCAACAGGGTTTCGGTCCCGGCGGTTTCCGTTGGCCAAGTGATCGAGACTCATTCAACGGACCTTCCGTCCTGCCAGTCAATCCGCTTAGCCCCTATCCGGCTGGGCCAGGTACGCCTTACCCGGTCGCACCGTATTACGATG
>JBCCKZ010000065.1:0-14381 GCA_039027135.1 Planctomycetota bacterium | reverse complement strand
TGCAGACTGACTCGCAAGGCGGCGTCATTGCGGCAGCAGCTGATCTCAATCTGGAGGTCCATGTTTTTTGGACACTGATGAAGGGGCTCTTGGCCGGCAAAATTGGTAGAGATCATCGATTCCAAGAAGGAGATAGCCGACCGGGCTACGATATCTTTCGAGGTGAGAAGCGAGATCAAGCCCATCGGCTGCTTGATCGTCTTCATCAGATAGCAAACGAGAGTCCGTACACGGTGCCTCAACTTTCAATCGGTTGGGCGCTGGCGCGTGAGCATGTCTGCACGGCAGTGGTTGGCGCGCGACGTCCCGATCAGGTTGACGATGTGATTGGTCAGATGGCACTGGATTCCGCGACGCTCGAGCGTATCGACGTTGCTCGCAAAGATGTCGGATTGTTCTGAAGCACCCGTTACAATGCTGGTTCTAATTATTCGTAAACCGGTAGATGCACATGTTGGGTTGTAAAATTGGATTCCTCCTCGTTGCCGCGGTGGGAATGTGCGTCGGTTCGTTAAACGCACAGGAGCCATGGAGCCCCGATCCGGAACTTGTCAAAAAGAAGAGCGAGCGTGGCCGAGGCAGCTACGTGGATCCAGGTGACACGACGTATTTGGACTCCTTGAGCTTGGACCGGAAGTCCATTTCTTCAACGCTCGTTTGGAATGAGCAACGTCCAACAGTCCTCGATACCTTCAAGTCTCATGTTTACGGACGATTCCCAGATTCGCCGCCAGAGATCAGTTGGTCGCTCGAAATCTCAGAGACATGGGAAGCTTCGGATACCGAGAATGAGTCTTCGGAAGAGATCGTGTATGAACGGTGGATCATGGAAGTCTCGAAGAGCGGGCGGAAGATCGAAGTGCCCGTTGTGCTTACTCGGTCTGCTTCGCAGTCGAATGCACGAACGCCTTTGATTATTTTTCTTAACAATCGATTTGAACCACCCATGCCCGACGAGCGAGCAAAACAAGAAGCTCGCAACAAAGACTTTTGGCCGGTGCCATTGATTGTTGGCCGTGGCTTCGCGACCGCAAGCTTCTACCACAGCGACGTTGAGCTTGACCGCATCGAAGACAGGAAGCGGGGACTGCGTTGGGTATCAGGCGAAGAGTCTTTCCGTGGAGATGAGCCAGACACGCATTGGGGGGCAATCGGAGCGTGGGCTTTTGCAATCCATCGAATCATTGATCAAGCGGCTCATTGGCCTTCTATCGATACGTCGAAGATCGCGGTCGCGGGACATTCGCGTGGCGGAAAAACCGCCCTTTGGGCGGCGGCAACCGATTCAAGAATTGGTCACGTCCTCAGCAATCAATCAGGCTGTGGAGGAGCTGCACTGTCTGGGCGTCGATACGGCGAGACCGTGAAGATCATCACGACATCATTTCCCTATTGGTTCGCAAGACGCTTCGCCGAATATAGCGATCGAGAGGATGCACTGCCGGTCGATCAGCACGAGTTGATTCGATTGATTGCTCCACGTGGCGTCTCGATTTTCTCGGCGGGTGATGATCTATGGGCGGATCCGCGCGGAGAGTATTTGTCACTTGTTGGCGCGTCGCCTATTTATCATGTGTTCCAAAGGGCTTCGCTGGCCGACCCTCAGATGCCCGCCGTTGATCAATTGAAAGTCGTCGGGAAAACCGCTTACCGGGTACGGTCAGGTGGTCACAATCTCAATCGCGAGGATTGGGAAGCCTGGCTTGATGCCATCGAACAGATCGGTTGGTAGCCCAATGACACCCTCGGTGCATCTGCTCGGCGCTGGCGTCGTCAGTCGAGCCATCGCTAAGGACCACCTCAACCACGGTCTTGCGGTTCGGTTGCTTGATATTGACGCTGGTGGTTTGTTGGCTTGTAGGGACGCTCTGGCGTACTGCGACGCGGATGCTCCGGTGCAAAAGATGGAGCCAACCAGTTCACTGCACTACTTTGATGCTTGGCCAAAGGTACCGTTGTCTGGTGTTTCACTGCCAGACTACCGGTTAGTCATTGAGTCCGTTCCCGAAGAAATCGGTTTGAAGCAGAGAGCATTTGAAGAGATTGCTAGATACCAAACTTGCGATGCAATCTATACGACCAACACATCCACGCTCTCGGTGAACAAGATCGCGGCAGATTTGGATATATATCGACGGTTATGCGGTTTGCATTTCTTTATGCCTGTGATCAATCGGCCGGCCGTAGAATTGATTGTCACGCAAGATGTGGATCAAGATGTCGTTGCAACACTTCATCAGCATGCGTCTATGTTGGGCAAAGATGTCATTGAAGTTGAAGATCGCCCTGGTTTTCTCGTCAACCGGATGTTGTCGCCGTATCTCAATGAAGCTTTGGACATGCTTTGTCAGGGGGTGCCTTCGGACCGAATCGAGAATGCGGCGATGAAATATGGGATGCCTATGTCTCCCTTAGAACTGATCGACACGATTGGTGCGAAGACCATGTGGCAAGCTGGAAGGGTCTACTGGCAGGCCTTTCCCGATCGCGTGAATCCCAACCCGTTGGTGCCGCGGATGCTTAAAGTCAAGCGTCTTGGACGCGATTGGGGTTCAGGAATTTTTGACTATGAAAGTGGCGTGAGAAGCGAATCCGTTTCCGACGAAATGCAACGACTCGTTGAACGCTATGCCGTTGACTCGGTGCCTCACACTGATGACCAGGTTCAGGCGAGGCTAGCGATACCGATGTTTATTGAAGCCGAGCTCGCGATGCGCGAGGAAGTTGTGGAATCGTTCGAAGAGATCAACATCGCGATGGAAGGCGGGCTTGGTTATAAGTCGAAGCCCATTTGGACGGATTGGTTTGAGTCTCGAGGTTCAAGTTGGATCTTGAGTTCCTGTGATGAATTCGGAGATGTCTCTCCGGCCATGAGGCTACCGGATTGGCTTCGCGATCGTCTCAGTCGCACGGCGTAGCGACGTTGTTTGAGTAGCCAAGCGTTTTTCTTTGACTTGAAGTTCTAGTTTTGAGGTCAGACAAAGCTGTGAGAATGAACGGCTGGACGCGATGCCCACTTAAGCGATGTGCATTCGATCTAGGAACCAATCTCGGTCGTGACTTCGAAACCAAGGTCACGAATCATTCGGTAGTCTTCTTCTGGGGCCTGCCCCTTGGTCGTGAGGTAATCACCCACAAAGAGAGAGTTTGCAACGTAGAGTCCGAGAGGTTGAAGCGTTCGAAGATGGATTTCGCGCCCACCTGAGATTCTTAGTTCCCGGTCGGGTGCGACGAAGCGGAACATCGCGAGGGCTCGCAGGCAATCCTGCGGGCTCAAATCCTTCTTGCCCTCAAGAGGGGTGCCTTCGATCGAGTTGAGAAAATTCAGCGGTATCGATTGAACCCCTAGATCACGCAAGTCCATCGCCATCGAAATGACATCGTCGTGGGACTCGCCCATTCCAATGATGCCACCACTGCACATTTCCATCCCCGCGTCTTTGACGTGCCGCAAGGTTTGAACACGATCGGCGTAAGTATGCGTTGTGCAGATGTCGGCGTAATGATCTTCGCTGGTATTCAGGTTGTGATTGACGCGGTCAACGCCACATGCCTTCAAGCGACCGGCCTGTTCTCGATCGAGAAGTCCCAAGCAGGCACAAATATCCAAGTCGTACTTTTCTTTGATTTCAGGAACGATTTCTTCAACGGCCCTCATCTCTCGTTCGTTGGGGCCTCTTGCGCTGATGACCAAGCAATAGGTCTTTGCGCCGCGTTCAGAAGCGATGCGGGCGGCGTCCATGAGGTCGCTTCGACGAAGGATGTTGTATTTCGGGACCGGTGCTTCTGAGATCTTTGATTGGGAACAATAGTGGCAATCTTCGGGGCAAAGACCGCTCTTGGCACTCATTAAGAAGTAGAGCTGGACGGTTCTTCCGAAATGGTGCTTGCGAATTCGAAACCCTGCGTCTAGCAGGCCAAGTAGTTCTTCATCGCTGCTCTGGAGGATGGAGAGCGCCTCGGCTCGATCAAGTTGGTGTCCATCGAGAACCGCGTCGGCTAGCGAGTGCCAATCACGCCGTTTGTTTTTGGCGAACGACATCGTTGGCGAATGGGAGACAGCGGTCATTTGTTCGATTTAAAAGAGGGTTCGTGACGGGTGAACCAAAGGCGAAAATTTTAGACATCGCATGGCCGTTGTGTCAGCCGGTCGATACTGTGGCATTTGAGTGATGAATCCTCCAGCCGAGGATTCTCACATCCAACGCGCGGGCTGGAAGACAATCAACGAATGGCGATCGTTTCTTTGAGTGGTTGAAGCACGGAACCGACCAATCGATCGCGGCACCACTCAAAACCTAAATGGGCCAGCCGTTCGACTTCGCCGACGAACGATTGGTCGGTGGCCAAAGATCCGTAGCGGCGAATCGTTAGATAAACGCTGATGGGCTCCTCGGCGTATTCCTCGGTTCTGACGTGAAAGGCCCCCGTGCGGGTTTCGAAGCTGATCCGAGCCTGAGTTCGGCAATCCTCATCAACTGCGAATTGCAGCGAAGGCTCATAGGTGATTCCACGAATGGTTCCGGCGGAAGACCCTGGCGATGATGGTTCACCCAAAAAGTTTTGCATGCCGGCTGGCATTCCTATGACCTCGGCAAGCAGGTCGTTATGGTTGCCGCGATACATCAGGTCGAACCCGAATGTGACGGCCAAAGACTCCACGTCAATCAGGCTGGCGGCCAGATCGTAGGGAGCACGATCGTAGACAAACCCGGGGAGTAAAAGCAGATCGTCGAGTGATTCGCCCGAAACAATGCTGGTCGTTAAGCGTTTTGTTTCCAGTCCGACATTGCGAGCCATTTCCTGGCCTCGACGTTCTTGTTCGAGGACGTGTTCAGCGCCCTCGCGTCGGTAGAAATGCTGGATTTCGGGAAACCGGCGTCGAATTTGTTCGAAAAAATGCATCACCCCCACACGTTCCGTGTTGAGAGGCATTTCAGTGGCCAAGGCTGTGTTGAAGTAAAACTCGTCGCTGCAATGATCGAATAGACCCATCGCTTTCTCCATCGACTTGCTCGGATAAGGGCGACGTATTGTAGGACCAATCGCCGCCGTTTGTTAGTCTCCGCCGGTCGAGAAGACACGACACTTCGGATACACTTCGAACGGTCTGGCTCGCAATTAGGAGGCAACGATGGCCCGAAACGAACAGCTCATTCGACAGCACAAATTGCTTCAATTGCTGGAACTTTCAAGGTTTGGCCGCACGCTCGATGAGTTTCGCAGTGACTTAGTCGCTGATTTAGGGTTGAGCACGCTTCATACCCGTACAGTAAGGCGGGATATCGAGGCGCTCCAATCTGCGGGGTTCGACATCCGAAGCGAGTCTTTGGAACGCGGGAAAGTCTACCGTTTAGGCGACAAGACGGCTGGCGTTCATGAAATCGGCATCAGTGCTTCCGAAATGATTGCGTTAGCCATTGGACGCGAACTCCTCTATCCACTCGTTGGTACCCAGTATTGGAAAGGTATCGAAACGTTCTGGAACAAGGTTCAGGAGCTCGTCCCGGACGGTGTTTACGATCACTTTTCGAGGTATCGGGAGCACATGTTTGTGTTTGGTTCCCCCCACAAGTCATACGAGCAACAGGAAGGCATCCTGAGGACGCTCAATCGTGCTATCAATGAACATCGAGTTTGTGAGGTCGAATACGCGGCTGTGGATAAACCGGCAACGAAGCGAACGATCGAGCCGTACGGCGTCGCTTTTTACCAGTCAAGTATCTACATTGTTGCCGCTGCGTCCGAGGTCAAAGAATCCAGCGAGCGGATGCGTCATTGGAAGCTCGATCGTTTTCGGTCAGCGATCGCGTTGGATGAGTATTTCAAGCCGGATCCCAACGTTGACCTATCCCGCCGATTGGGGAGCACGATCGGGATTTTCTCTGGTCAATCGTCGACGGAAGTCCAGATTCAATTGTCGTCTCGAGCGGTCGCATGGGTTGGAGAGGATCCTTGGCATCCTGATCAGGAACTAGTTCCAAATGAACAGGGAGCTGTATTGAAAGTTCCGGCCGCCCACGAACGCGAGTTGCTTCCGAAAGTTTTATCTCTTGGAGGTGAAGCTGAGGTTCTGGCGCCAATTGCATTTCGAGAGGCCGTTGCCGAAGCGGTTGGCCGGATGTCTTCTCGCTACGAGGCCGTCTCGACGGGTGTTTGACCGATTGTCAGAATGCTCGCATGGCAAAAAAGAAATCGAGCAATCCGTTTGAGTCGGTCGAGCCCATCGGGGCGAGAGTCCTGGTCCGCAAAGACGAACCCAAGCGAGAGACACGAGGGGGAATCGCCCTACCCGACGCGGCTGAGATCCCGACCATCACGGGCCGAATAGTAACCATCAGCGCCGCCGTAGAGAACGATGATGAGCTACCGCTGAGGCAGTACGACAAGATTCTGTTTCATCCAAAGAACGCGATTCCGGTTGATTTGGAACACGACAATCAGCTTTTCGTGGTACCCGTCGAAGACGTTGTCGCAGTCTTTCGACGTGAACCGGCGGCTTAGGTCTTTTGGGATTTCCACCCGCTGGTCATTGCCAGTAAGATCGATTGCCGGGAAGGCGGGTTAGACGCTTCTTTTCTATTCTATGTAATCGATCGACACCAAAGTGCGTTTTCGTCGCTACCGTCGACATTTCGGATTCCAGCGCCTCGAGAGCCGGCGGCTCTTGGTGGGCGAAGGAGAGGTTTATGACCTAGGTCGGCTTTTGGATGCGTCGGCGATTGTGGGAGACGTTTCGGCGGAAATCGATTGGGGCGATGGGCGGACGTCAACGGTCCCGGCTGAACGAGTCAGCAATGCGTCGGGGATTCGAGTCACCTTTGATTACGTCCTCGACGATAACAACTTTTTCAGCAACCAGGCCGCCCGGCGGGCTCTGGAGTTTGCTGCGGCAACCGTCGCGTCGCAATTCACCGACACACTTGCTCGCTTGGGGCCTCGGCCATCAAACATCCCGGACCTGCAATACGAGCCGTTCGTTTTGCATCCGTCACGTGGGCCCGCCAACGTCGGAACCGGCAATCCAACAAACGTGACTGCTCGTCGCAACGTCGTGCTCAATCAGAATGAGATTAGAGTTTTCGCTGGCGCTCGACCCATGACCGTAGGCAATCGGACGATCGCAGCTTATGCGGGTACCGGTGACGTTGATTTCGATCCGGTTCAGTGCATTCCCGATTGCGACACCGTGGTCCGTCGACGCGACCTCTACGAAGCACGAGGTCAAAACGGAGTGCTGGCTTCGCCGCCAACGGATGTTGCGCCCACTTTTGCATCGATTGGATTCAATACCAACCTTGATTGGGACTTTTCGATCAATGAAGCGGCTGCGCCGGGCAAGGTTGATTTCGTTGCCGTTGCAACTCACGAGTTGGCCCACGTCTTTGGCTTTGGGCTAGCGCCTTCTTGGCGACGGTATATCTCCGGTTCCAACTTCACCGGTCCCAAAGCGAGCGCAGCTTATCAAGGCGGTAATCGTGTGCCCGTCGATGGGATTGCTGCACACTGGGCGCAGTCGGTGAAGGATGTTCAGCCGACGGTAATGACACCGTTTGTCGATTCTGAATCAAGTCGAAATCTTTCCGCGATTGACCTGGCCGGCTTAGACGACATCGGTTGGACACGAAAGGATCCAAGAGTCCGGGTCAATGCTTCTCATGTGTTTGCTGACAATGGCGTTTACACACCAACCATTACGCTAGTTGGTTCTGGTGGAGGTCGGGTTACCATCTCCTCTCCAGCCATTCGGATCACTAACGAATTGCCCTCGTTGGAAGTGTCGGAAGGTCTGGAGGTCGTCGAGGGGCAAGCTTTTGATGTCGTTGATATCGGATCAATCAGTGATCCTGGATATCGCAACACAGCCTCAGCACCTCGGACTGAGGAAACCTTCACTTACAGCATCAATTGGGGTGATGGATCGAATTCTTCGGGTCAGGCAACGATCGACCGGACTGGAAACTCGACACGGGATACCTTGGCTTCGTTTGATGGCGGGCACACTTATGATTCGGCTGGCCTAAAGACTGTCGAGGTTACGGTCACGGATGACGATGGAGGCACCGTGCGCCGGACGTTTACGATAAACGTTCTCGAAACGCTCAGCGTGCAAGCTGTGATCGACTCGGACGTTGCCATCGAAAACCAGCCATCAAGCTTGGATCCAACGCTCACGCTCACGCTCAATCGCGCTGTCGACGTAGCCACGCCTATTTCCATCAGGTCACTGGACACGACGCGGATAAGGGTTTCGCCCAACGCTACGATCCGAATTGGGCAAACATCGATCGAAGTCGGTGTGACGGTGATCGATGACAATCGAGCCAATGGTGATGTGCCGGTGACGTTGGTCGCAACGCTGGGGGACCAGGTATCCGAGGTGGTTGTATTGGTTCGTGATGACGAAGTCACGGCGAGACAAAACACAGTGCTTCCCGTTGACGTGAACGGTGACGAAGAGCTTACGGCGGGTGATGCTCTGCTGATCATCAACATGCTGATCAGCGGCAGTGGGCTTGGCTCGAGCGGAATTTTCGCTGATGTAAATGGAGATGCCAGCGTGACGCCCGGTGATGCTTTGCTTGTCATCAACGCATTGATCTCGAGGGCTGCAATGGGCGAGAGTGAGCCTCCAGCCGTTCTTTCGAATCGGGAAAACCAAAATGTCCTATTGGATGAGGCTTATCGCGATTGGCCGGCGGTGGACTCCGGGCTGTTCTAGATCGCCCTCATCCCGAGAGAGCCGCATCTGGGGTTCTCGATTTTGAAAGCGATCGAAGTTAGCTGAATCGCCGTTGCCATCGGCGGAGTCGCGTTCGACGACGCGATGCTGGGAAAGTGTGCGGACCGTAGCGGTCGATCGACGGTCCATCGAATAGTCATCGCCTCAAATCAAGCTGATTCTTGCCTTTTGGCGTTTTCATAGGTACTCTTGGAGAGCCCGGATGATTTCGGGCCAGGGAGCGAAAAACAACCATCTTGGGTGGGTTTTGCTCGTTGATTGGGATTTGCGGCCGCTTGCAGCCTTCACCTGCTAAAGAGCCAAGAGAGAGAATTTGGAAACGATCATTCGAGACGAGCAACCGTCACCCTCCGATGAGGCTGCTCAAGAGACTTCTAAGAGTCAGTTTGCGTCCGCTGGAATCTCGACAAAATGCGTTCACTCGGGTGAGCCGAGGCAAAAGAGCGATGGGTCGATCAGTGCACCGATTGTCACCGCATCAACCTTCACGTTCGAAGACAGTGACGCACTGCTTCGCTTTGTAAACGGAGAAGACGCCCGTCCTGAGTACGGTCGGTACGGCACGCCAAATGAACAAAGCGTTGAAGCAAAGCTAGCTTCGCTAGAAGGTGCCGAAGACGCCATCCTATACAGCAGCGGGATGTCTGCCATCGTTGGCCTGCTGATGGCGAAGTTGAATGCTGGCGACGAGATCGTTTTCTTCGACCAGTGCTATCATCGGAGTCGAGAGTTCTGCGCAAAGCACTTGTCTCGATTTGGAGTTGTCACGCGACAAGTGACGACGGGTGATTTCGATGCGATGAAGGCGGCGATCAATTCGCGAACTCGCATGTTGGTTAGTGAATCGCCGACGAATCCCCATTTGACTGCGGTTGACTTGGAGGCCTTCGTAGCACTCGGGAAGGAGTACGAGGTTGAGACCCTAATCGATGCGACGCTGGCAACGCCATACAACCTTCGACCTGTCGAATTTGGCGTCGATTATGTTTTGCACACAGCGACGAAGTACCTCGGAGGTCACAACGACCTTTTGGCGGGTTGCATCGCTGGCCGGCGTGAACAGCTCGAAGATGTCCGAAAGCTCAGAGGTATCCTGGGAAGCGTCAACTCATCCCACAATCTCTATCTGCTCGAGCGAGGATTGAAGACATTCGGTTTGCGAATGCAGCGGCATAACCAAAATGGAATGGCTGTTGCGAAGTTTCTTGAAACCCATCCGCGGGTCGAGAAAGTCTATTACCCTGGATTGGCCTCACATCCTTCACACTCGATTGCGGCGACGCAAATGAGCGGCTTCGGTGGCTTGATCACGTTTGAAGTTCGCGACGCGGATTGGCGAGCTACTTCACGCATCGTCGATGCTTCAAAGGTGGCTCGAATCGCCCCCAGCCTCGGTGGTGTTGAGTCGTTGATCGAGCAGCCTTACCTCATGAGCTATTACCACTGCACGCCTGAAGAGCGAAGAACGTTTGGTATTCCAGACAACATGATTCGATTGGCGTTGGGGATTGAGGACACCGATGACCTCATTGCTGACCTGGATCAGGCATTGGCTACCGACTGAGGAAGGTGGCAATGGGAAATCCATCCGGCAAAGATGACGAGTCGCTTGCTTTCCAAACGCGGGCGATTCATGTCGGTGGCGAAATAGATCCGTCGACCGGGGCGGTTGTGCCGCCGATACACCTGGCATCTACGTTTGCCCAGCCTGGTGCGGGGAAGTGGGGTGAATTTGATTACTCCCGAAGTGGGAATCCAACACGCACGAATCTTCAGAAAACGCTTGCTTCTCTCGAGGGCGGTGTTGACGCTCTCGCATTTTCTTCGGGGATGGCGGCGATTCATGCCGTGACTATGTTGCTTTCGGCAGGTGATCATGTGATAGCCGGGAGCGACCTGTATGGTGGTGCTTACCGGTTGCTTCATAAGATTTGCGACCGCAGTGGAATCGAAGTAACGCTCGTCGACATGACTGATCTGAGTGCGGTCCGAGACGCTGTCAATGAGAACACGCGTCTGATTTGGATTGAGTCGATCGGCAATCCTCAGCTGACGATTCCCGATCTGGGCGCGATAGCGGACTATGCCAAGTCACGTGGGATTCTTACTGGGGTTGATAACACGTTTGGCACGCCAGTGCTGGTTCGCCCTTTAGAGTCTGGCATCGATATTGTGATGCACTCAGCGACCAAGTACCTCGGTGGGCACAGTGATTGCCTCGGCGGGACGTTATCCGTTGCAGATGCAAAATTACACGAGAAGCTCTACTTCGTTCAGAATGCAACGGGTGCTGTGCTGGATCCGCTAAGTTGTTTTCTTGTGTCACGCGGGCTCAAGACATTAAAGCTTCGTGTTCTTGAGCAATCGAAGACCGCAATGAGATTGGCAACGTGGCTTCAAGGCTATCCGATGGTCAAACGAGTGATTTATCCTGGCTTACCAGATCATCCGCAACATGATCGCGCAGTCTGTTGGGACGGAGCTCATTTCGGAGCGATGGTTACCTTTGAGCTTGACGCGACCAAGGAACAGACTGCAAAAGCGTGTGAGTCCACCGATCTTTTCCGGTTGGCTGTCAGCCTTGGTGCCGTTGAGTCCTTGATCGAACAACCCGCAACGATGTCACACGCTAGCTACGATGAAGTCGATCGAGCCAGATTCGGAATTACCGACGGTTTGATTCGACTTTCCGTAGGTCTCGAGAGCTTCGATGACTTGCAGCGTGATTTGCAGAATGCCATTGATCGGGCGACGACGGGCTGATGGCTCGCAGTGAAGATCGTTTTGGCGAGATCGCGAAAACACTGCGTGAACGATTTGCAATCGATGATGAACATCTGTGTCGTTGGTTCAACGAAGGGTGCACACTGACGCCCTCTGCGACGTCACAATTCATTCATTTCGTTGAATTTGACGAGTTCGTCGACGACCGACCTCCAGCGATATGGGCTGGGTTGATGCCATGCGACTTCCTGCCCGTGGTTGGGAATGGTCGAGGCGACTTCATTGGACTTCGAACTGGGCAACTGGATTGGAAGGGCTACTGGCATTGGTTTCACGGGGGCGGAGATATTCTGCCGTGGGGTAGGACTTTGTCCGAAGCCTTGCTATTTGATTCTTTGAGTCCGATCTTTCAGAGGACTGACCGACCACTGGCGATCGATCCTGGTGAAAGGATTTCAGCGGAAGAGGTTTCAGTGAGTTCGGCGATCGATGACCGAACTCGATTCGCTTTGACTCAGTTGAGCAGACACTTGATTGAAGTGGATTGCACTTACGAGCGCGCATGGGAGCTCATGAAGTGCAATCAGTGGTGCGACACAGCGGTTCAATTTCATGACCTGTTGCAAGCCAATGGGGCGGCGGAAATGCTATTTCCGGGACTCGAGAGAATCGAATCACCTTTGGCATGGATCGGCAATTGGATGGGAGACGCAGGCGACGCGCGGGGGTACCTGAGGGCTCTGGGGAATTCATCCTTCACGGATCAGAGTGTGCGACTTGAGCAGGCTTGGGACATCAGCGTCTGCCACAAGTACGCCGGTTCGAAACTCATTGATCTCGTGGACGCGGAGCGGATTTCTCTCGATGAAAATGACGAGGAGTATCTTCACTGCCTGAGCGCTCCCATCAAGGATCGATTCTCAGCAATTAGTTCTCTCCATCTCCAAAGGAGCCTTGATTGGAGGGCCGCCGGCGATCTAGCCGCCGCGTTGCGTGAGGCTTACCTAGCGGGGTGGGATATCGGATGTGATCAGTTCGATGGATTCAAGTGCTCCATGGAATTGGTCATCGATATCGCACAGGAATGTGGGCAAGAGGATCTTTCGGCCGTCACCAAGTTGCATTTGCATGCTCTCGGAGATTGAACTCCAAGGACCCTCAGACGCCATCGTTAAACGTGAACGGTTTCGCTGGCCAGTTGGCGATCAACTTCGTTGCTGACGATAACGCCATAGTTAATGGCACCTAACCATCCACTCATGATGATCCCGACACTTCCGGCGTGGTACATTCCTCCGATCTGCTTTGGCAGTTCTCGGCTAACCCCCAAGCCTTCAAACTTCGTTCCAAAGCTAGCACCCATTTCATGCTGGGTATAGAAGTTGAAGGTTCGCGGGGTTGCAGCTTCGGCGAGGTCAATTTTGTCGCGAATGCCGGGGATATAGCCTTCAATGGCATCGAGTGTGGTTTCGACCAAGTCCGCTTTGCTGGCTTGGTAATCCTCCTCGGATAGATCCGCCCAGTCTGACCAATTTGCATTGGTGCTTGAAACGATCGCGTACCGTTCCTTTTTTTTCTCTGGGCGACATCGCGGGTAGTAGAAACTGAATGTTCTTGATGTGATGTCTCGCGAAAGAAGCAAGTCCGTTCGAAAGTCCTTCGAGGTGCTGGTGAAGAATAAGTCGCCGGATGACTCTTCGATGTGCTCATCTTTCTTCAGTGCCATGTAGACCTGTGTCGATGAGTTGTTGAGCCGGACATCGCGTGTTTGGTCAAGGAAGTCACGTTCGAGCACTTCCTCGCCCAGGAACTTCAGTACGGTGGTGCGTAGGTTGGCATTCGAAACGACAGCTTTGGTCTCGATGTAGCGTCCGCTCACGTGAACGCCAGCGACGCGGCCATCCTTCACCTCAATCTTGTCGACGGGTGACTTGATGGCGATGTCCACGTTGTTGGACTGAAGTTCCTTCTTCATTCTTGCGATGAGGTCGTCGGTACCCCCTTCATAAATGTAAACACCCTTGCTCATGAAATTGCTGAACACGATTCCATAGGTGATGGCGGGGTCCTCGAGGGTTGAACCATTGGCATAAGTGATCGGTTCCATCAGCAGGCGGACAACATCTTCCCGGCCGGGAAAGTACTTATCGAACAATTGCCGTGTGGTCATCGCTTGGTCGTCATAAAAGTTCATCGATCGGGCAGCATCGAAAAACTCATTGACCGTTTCGGCTTGGATACCGAAATCATTGATGAGTAATCGGGTGAAGTCTTGCCGGTCAAACGTGGTTGTTAGCGAAAATTGAGGATTGTCAAAGCGAATATTCTTGAGTTGAACGATTCGATCCGAGATGTCGCGATTCCAATATCGGCGGCAAGACTTGATCATTCCGTGTGGGAAGCCGTGTAGCGAGACATCGAAGACATGGCTGCCCTTCCGATGAAACCAAGTGGCTAGACCACCGAGCTTGTAATGTTGCTCGAGAAGCAGGACGCGATGACCGGCGCGTCCCAAGATATTTGCGGATGTCATACCCGCCAGGCCACTGCCGATTACCACGACATCGTATTGGTCTGCGATTCCTGCGAGAAAGTCTCGGGCCATGAACTCTTGCTTAGCTGAGGGTGGAAATGTTTACAGCGGACCGTTGTCCGGTTGCAATTCAGCGTAAATACCAATCTGATCCTCTTCCGGATCTCTATCACCGTACAACAACAAAGCACCTTCGCCGACCAGCCATCTTTCGTCTAGCAAGCGCATCGATTGGTCGCGGCTCGAACGAACGGTTTGACCGCGGGGAATTCCGGTGCTCAGCACCTCGTGTGATCCTCGAAAAACACGGGTATGTTCCTCAGGTAGCGTCGTGGCCATCCGTTTCGTACCCGCCTGCGAGGTGCTGATTGTTGCAATTTT